>NZ_JBUYWT010000007.1:0-233732 GCF_055264925.1 Bradyrhizobium sp. KZN70725 | reverse complement strand
AAGCAGTTCCGACGTGTCGCAACCCGCTTCGAAAAAACGGCCCGGAATTACCGGGCCGTCGTCACTCTCGCTGCCATTGTTCTATGGATGCGCTAGTGTCCACACCACCTAGCGCACGTCGTCCTCGGTCGAATCCTCCTCCGTTTTCGGCGGCCAGGCGCCGCGCCGGACCAGCGCCTCGTGCAGGAGATGTGCACGCCGTTCGTCGCATCCGATGGCTGCAAGGTGGTCGAAGGTGCGATCAGCAAGGACGGCTGGTGCAAGGCCTTTGCCGCGGTGGATTGATCGGTGGATTGATCCTTGGCTCACAACTCCCGCGCATTCGAGAACGCGAACGAGGACACGCGCCGCGTGGTCTCGTCCAGGATCAGGGTGCGTGTGATCGGCGGCTCGGCGCGCTGGCTGCAATTCTCGCGCTCGCAAAGCCGGCAGTTGACGCCGATCGGGGTACCCTCGACCTTTTCCAGATCCATGCCGGTGGCATAGACGAGCTTGGCCGCATGCCGGATCTCGCAGCCGAGCCCGATCGCAAAGCGCGGCTGCGGCTGCGGGTAGGGCGCCACCGGCCGGCGCACCATCTGCGCGATCGAGAAGTAGCGCGTGCCGTCCGGCAATTCGATCACCTGGCTGAGCAGGCGGTCCGGCATGTCGAAGGTCGAGTGCACGTTCCAGAGCGGGCAGGTGCCGCCGAACTTGGAGAACGGAAAGGTGCCGGAGGAGAACCGCTTCGACACGTTGCCGGCATTGTCGACGCGGAGCAGGAAGAACGGCACGCCGCGCGCGTTCGGCCGTTGCAGCGTGGTGAGGCGGTGGCAGACCTGCTCGAAGCCGGCGTTGAAGCGCTGCGCCAGCACATGGACGTCGTAGCTCAAGGCTTCGGCTGCGGAATGAAACGCCTGATAAGGCATCATCGCGGCGGCTGCGAAGTAATTGGCGAGCGTGATGCGGTAGAGCCGGCGCGCGGTGTCGTCGAGCGGGCCGGCGCGGTTGACGATGGTGTCGATCGCGGCGCCGCACTCGACAAAGCCGATCTGCAGCGCAAGCTGGAAGCTGCGGCCGGAGCTGTCGACGAGTTCGGAGATCAAGAGCTGCCGGCGGTGCCGATCGAAACGGCGCAGCGTCTCGCGCATCACGTCGACCGGCATCACGCGGGTCAGAATCGAATGTTTTTCGCGGAGGCGCGTGGTCAGCGCCGTGAACAGGCCTTCGGTCGGCACGTTGAGCTCGTCGCGCAAATTCTCCGCGGCGGTCTCGAGCTCCGGAAAATAGTTGCGGTTGGCCTCGATCAGGTCACGCACCCGCTCGATCGGATTGGCGTCGAATTGCGAGCCTTCGCGGTCGGCCATCTGCGCCGCCACCAGCGTCTCGCCGCGGCGCGCCTCGGTGTAGGCGGCGTAGAGCCGCTGCAGCGCGTGCGTCACGCCGGGGCAGAGTTCGGCGAGGTCCCGCAGCTCCTGCTTCGGCAGGTCGATCTGGCGGAACAGGGGATCGGAGAAGATCTCGTTGAGTTCCGCGAAGAAGCGGTCCTCGTCGGCGGTGGCGAGGTCGCGCAAGTCGAGGTCGTAGGTCTCGGCCAGCCGCAGCAGGATCTGCGCCGTCACCGGGCGCTGGTTGCGCTCGATCAGGTTGACGTAGGAGGGCGAGATGCCGAGCCCCTCGGCGATCTGGGTCTGCGACAGCCCCAATTGCTGGCGGATCCGCCGGAAGCGCGGACCGACGAACAGCTTCTTTCCGGATTCACCGGGCACGGGTTGGTCTCGCTTGCCGCAGCAAATTCTGACCGCCTCGCCCCGCGCGCGGGGAGAGGCCGGATCGCATCGCTAGATGCGATCCGGGTGAGGGGGACCCTCCGCGAGTCTCGCTGCGGAGACAGCCCCTCACCCCAATCCTCTCCACGAAGAACGGGGAGAGGGAGAAGAAAAACCGGCGGGCATGGCAGGCTTCCTGACCTATTTTGTGACATAATTTACAAATCGACATTTATTACAAGTTCAGATGTTACATGACATCACCAATAAAAAACAAGGCATCTGTACGAACTTCGCGTTTTCGCGTTTATCTCGAGACACGCAATTCGCAATACTCTGTCAAGAATGTCGATATGAGTAGATTGCGGAGATCAAGGTGCAGGCGGCTGGGCAAAGGCAGCCCGATTTTTTGAGGGAGACTGACGATGAGCAAGGGCAGCAATTTCTGGGTGATCGGCGGAGAGTTCGGGTCGATGAACTTCCACAAGCTCGTCGAAGGCTCGGCCCAGGTCCGCGGTCCGTTCAAGACCCGCAAGGAAGCCGAAGAGTGCTGGAAGGAAGTTTCGGAAGAGAGCCGCCACAAGGCCGGCGTGCGCTTCTCCATCGTCGAGGAGCCGTCGCGGGTTTCGGCCTGAGCGCCAGAATTTTCAGAGCTAAGAAAACGTCCAAGGACGGCGGCCCCATCCGGTTCATCCGGGTGGGGTCGACCGCTTTTGGGACAGCGTCAGGTATCTTTGATCTGGGGATAAGTGGCGGCCTAAGTGCTTGGGAACCAACGCCCTTTGCGGACATCTTGGTTGCTGATAGGTTAATGCGCAGGAAACCCGTCACCACGAGACCGCAAGGCATGTCCGATCCGCAGAACACCGGCAGCGAGGCGCGCGAGATGCGGCCGACGCTGCGAGAGGCGTTGCGACGGGCGCGGATCGAGGCGGCCGATCGCACCGGTGTCGTCGTCGAGTTGCGCGACGCCGAGGTGGCGCGGCTCGAGATCCTCAACGATGCGCTCGATCCGCTGTTCGCGCAGGTGCCGGACAAGGTCGATCTGTTCGACCGCGGCATCAGCCAGGGCGAGACGCCGCGGCTGTGGATCGACGTCGTCGCGCATGTGCTGATGGGGCGCGACAAGCGGATCTACCGCTTCGTGCAGGACACGAGGTTCGGCCGCATCGTGCTCGCCGAATCGCATGACGTGGCCGCGATCGTCGATGCCGTCACCGACTATGTCGCGCGCCGCCTGATCGAGCGCGAGCATGCGATGGTGGCAACGCCGCTTCCGGTTGCCGAGCCGCCGGCGCCGCCGCCCGTCCCGGTGGTGACGCCGAGGCGCCGCGGCGGGATCGGCATGTTCGTGTTCGGCTTCGTCATGGGCGCGCTCGCGCTGTTCGGTCTCGCGCTGTATGCGAGCTTGCAAAACTTCTAGCCGCTCAAGGGGCGGGGCATCGTGGTCATAACACCCGCCTCGGCATTTTTCGGCGTCCTGGCGGCGGCCGCGGTGGTCGGCAGCGCCGTGCTGTTCGGCAAGTGGCAAACGTTGCGGCGTGCCGAATACATCCGCACCTTTCACTGGCCGGCGGGCCTGTTGGCGCGGCTCGAGAAGCGTCACCCCGGCTTCACCCGCAAGGACAGCGCGCTGGTCTCGCGCGGCCTGCGGCAGTTCTTCCTCGCCTATCTGATGAGCGGCAAGCGTTACGTCTCGATGCCCTCGCAAGCGGCCGACGACCTCTGGCACGAATTCATCCTCTACACCCGCGAATACGACGCGTTCTGCCGCCGCGCCTTCGGCGGCTTCCTGCATCACACCCCCGCGGTCGTCCTGGTGAAGGAGCGGCGCAGGAGCAATGAGGGGCTGCGCCGGGTCTGGTGGTACTGCTGCAAATACGAGAACATCGATCCGGTCAGGCCGACCCGGCTGCCGCTGCTGTTCGCGCTCGACGCCAAGCTGAACATCGCGAACGGCTTCATCTATCACACCGACTGCGAGGCGCTGCGCCGCAGCGGCATCGGTGGCAGCAGTCTCTATTGCGGCGGCGATTTCTCCGACTCCTCGATCGACGGATCGTCAGCCGGCTTCGGCGATGCCGGCAGCGACGGGAGTGGCGGCGGCGATGGCGGTGACGGCGGTGGTGGTGGCGGCGACAGCGGAGGCGGCTGCGGCGGTGGGTGTGGCGGCGGCGGGGGCGGCGATTAGGAAAGTCGTGCTTGCTTCAATTCGCGAATGCCGGCGTGCTCGCCGAGCCCGCGCACGGTCTGCTCGCAGCGCCACGCATTGCCGTCACGCTCGATCGTGAACAAATTGTAGGCCGCCGCCGGATAGTGCTTGCGCGCCAGCGCCGATGCCGACGGCACGCCGATCGCCGGGATCTTCCGCTCCGGGCCGTCGAACCACATCGTCGAATGGATGTGGTCGTGGCCATGCAGCACCAGCTCGACGCCGTGGCGCCTGAGCAGCGCCAGCAGCTGATGCGAATCGGTCAGCCGCTTGGCGCGGCCGTCGGAGTGCAGCGGGTGATGCACCAGGAGGACGCGGAAGGCGTCCTCCCGCGACAGCTGCGCGAGAATCGCGTCGAGCGCATCGAGCTGAGGATGGCCGAGCCAGCCGGTCGCCATCAGCGGCGGGGTCGGCACCGCCGAGGAGACGCCGATCAGCGCCAGCGGCCCGCGGCGGCGCACGAACGGAAAATGCGTTGCCGCGCCGTCGGCGTCGCCGCGCAGATAGTCGCCGAAGTGGCTGACGAAGCGATGCCGGGTCGCGCGCACATAGGCGTCGTGGTTGCCGGGGACCACGGTGACGTCGGCAGGCGAACCTACCCCCTCCAGCCATTGCCGGGCCGGATTGAACTCGGCATCCAGTGCCAGATTGACCAGGTCGCCGGTCACGGCAATGTGGTCCGGCTGCTGCGCCTGCATGTCCGACACCAGCGCGTCGAGCACGTCGCGGCGGTGATATTTGTGACGGTTGCGCGTCCAGTTCAGATAGCCGAAGGCGCGCTTGCCGGCGAGATCGCGCAGCCGCGCCACCGGCAGCGGCGGCAGATGCGGGTCCGACAGATGCGCGAGGCGGAACGCCGCCATCATGCGATTCCCTTCGGATTGTCCGCGAAAAGTGGCCGGCAGCGGGTCATGTCGTGCTATCCCGAACGTCCTGCCCTGTATTGGCAAGAGCTGCGCAGGCGCGCAAGGATCAAAGCACGGATCAAACACCATGATGTCGAGGGTTCAGTGACGGTCCTGCTCGATTTACGCAAGCGCTACGAGCCGCAGATCAGATGGGTGTTTCATTTCTACTGGCGGCTCGTCCGCAGCATGACGCTCGGGGTCCGTGCCGTCGTGCTCGATGCCGACAACAGGGTGTTCCTGGTCAAGCACAGCTACGTCCATGGCTGGTATCTGCCTGGCGGCGGGGTCGAGGTCGGCGAAAGTTTTATCGAGTCGCTGCGGCGCGAATTGGAGGAGGAGGGGCGGATCGAGCTCAAGGGCGAGCCGGTGCTGCACGGCATCTTCCACAACAGCCACGTCTCGCCGCGCGATCATGTCGCGGTCTACGTCGTCAGGAACTACCGGCAGGACCGCCTGCCGGAGCCGAATCGCGAGATCGTGGCCTGCGGCTTCTTCGATCCGGCTGATCTGCCTGACGAGACCACCCCGGGCACGCGGCTGCGGATCGCGGAGGTGCTCGAGGGCAAGCCGCCGACGGCGACATGGCGGTGATGGACCGCGCCCGCGCCAGATGCTATCCCGCGCCCCACAATGACCGAATTGTCCCTGACCATCCTGCCCGAGACCCCGAAAGACGCCCAGGCGATCGAGCGTCTGCACGAGCGCACCTTCGGGCCTGGCCGCTTCGTGCTCAGTGCCTACCGGCTGCGCGAGCATGTCGATCATTTGCTCGATGTCTCCTTCACGGCGCGGATCGGCACGCTGCTGGTCGGCTCGGTGCGCCAGCTGCCGGTCACGATCGGCGATACGCCGGCCCTGATGCTTGGGCCGTTGACGGTCGAGCCGCCGTTCCGCAGCCGCGGCGTCGGCCGTGCGCTGCTCGAGCGTGCGATCAACGACGCCCGCGCCAAGGGCCATCGGCTGATCGTGCTGGTCGGCGACGAGCCGTACTACGCGCGGGTCGGCTTCAAGCCGGTCCCGAAGGGGCGGATGACCATGCCCGGCCCGGTCGATTACAGTCGCCTGCTTGTCATGGAACTGGTCAACGGCGCGGCCGAGGGCGTGTCCGGGCCAATCCTGCCGGACTGGAGCAAGGCGATCTGACATCCGCGCGAGCGGTGCCGGAACGGTTGCGCACCATCGGAAACTGAAGCACAGTTGAGGCAAGCGCCGGGACAAGACCGGCGCATGTCATATCAACAGGGAGAGTGCGCGCCATGATCAAAGTCAGTGTGATGTATCCGAACAATCCAGGCGCACGCTTTGATCACGACTATTATCGCGACAAGCACATGCCGCTGGTGAAGGCGCGCCTTGGCGACGCGTGCAAATACTACACCGTCGACAAGGGTCTCGCCGGCGGCGCACCGGGGCAACCCGCAACCTATGTCGGAATGTGCCACATCTTCTGCGACTCGGTTGAGGCCTTCGCGGCCGGCATGGGCAAGCACGCCCAGGAGATCATGGGCGATATCCCGAACTACACCGATCTGCAGCCGGTGATCCAGATCAGCGAAGTCGTCGTCGGCCACTGATCGTCCAGACCGAGCAGGTTACGCGGCTCCCCTCAGAGACGCTCGTAGCCCGGATGAAGCGAAGCGAAATCCGGGATCAGTCTCACCGCGGGAGCAGTCTCCCGGATTGCGCTGCGCTCCATCCGGGCTACGCGATAAATCCCTCTGCCGCTGGCGGCAGAGGGATGACCTTGGCTCAGAACTTCAGATTGGCGAACGCCCGTATGCCGAGGCCCGGCATCAGCACCTCGTCCTTGGTATAAGAAACGGAGTTGCGGATGTTCTGGTTGAGCAGGTTGTTGCCGACCAGACCAAGCGTCATCTCGCGTGCGCCGATCCATGACGAAGTGAGCTTGGTGTTGTAGGTGATCTCCGCGTTGAGGAGATTGTAGCCCGCGGTCGGGGTCTCGCCGATGACAGCGATGTCGTTCTGCGCGAAGGCGTGCACCAGATTGATGCGGGTCAGCCAGTTGCTGTCGCGCCAATAGAAGCCGCCGCCAAGCCGCACCGGTGGAATCCGCGGCACGTTGGTGCCGTCGGTGAAGGTCGCGCGCACCACGTCGAACTGGTTCTCGATGCCCCAGATGCCGCCGTTGAGCGGGCCGATGTCGAGCTGGCTCTGGAATTCGGCGCCGCGGAAGATCGCGTCGCGCTGCGAGTAGCGCGCCTGGTTCAGTTCGAGGCCGGGGCCGAGCTGGCACGCGCTCTCGTCACACGTGTTGCCCGTCAACCGGCGGAATATGAAGCCGTCGAACCTGGTGTAGTAGCCGGTGAGTTCGAACCGCAGCGGTCCGGTCGCCCGCCGTAGTCCGATCTCGATCGATTTTGCGGTTTCGATGCCGAGATTGGGATTGCCGATGTCGAACGTGGCAGTCGCATCGTGTGGGCCGCGCGAGAAGAGCTCGGCCGGTTTCGGCGCGCGTTCGACGTATTGGGCGGTCGCGCTTGCTACCAGATCCCACGGCAGATTCTGGATCAAGCCGATGCTGCCGCTCTTGGGTGTGAAACTGGGATTTTGCGGTGTCGCTGGACCGATGCTTGCGGGGTCGGTGGCCACGTCGAACACGGGGGGAATGAAGGCCGGCGTTGTGCCGGAAAGATCGACGTGTTCGATCCGCCCGGCAATCTGTGCTTTGGTGGTGTCGGTGAACTTCAGCTCGTTGAACACGTAACCGGCGACCCTGTTGTTCTTGTTGGGGTCCCATAATCCGTTGAGCGGGCTGGTCGGATCGTCCGGACTCGGGGCGGTCAGCTCCTGGTGCCCACCCTGCAGGCCGAATGCCGTGGTCACGGTGGCGAAGCGCGCGTTGAACGGCATCATCTGCACCTCGACGCGCGCCTCCTGCTCCTTGCTGGTGAAGGTCTGTCTCACGCCGTCGCTCAATGGATCGGCCGGATCGGCAAGGCCAATCTCGTTGTGGCGATAGTCGGTCGCGCCGACCCAGAACCGCACGGCGTCGATCGCCGCGGCATCGGGCCGGTACTCGCCCTTGACCGCGATCTTGGTCTGGTGCGCGTCGATCCGGGTCTGGTGATCCGCGCCGTCGATACCGGGGATGTGGTAGAGCGAGTCGTTCTGGGTGATCGCCGCGCCGATAAAGCCGCCCTGGAAGAAATAGGAGGCGCCGACTGACGCGCCGTCCGACTGCGTCGCGGAGTTCGGCTGGCGTCCATTAAACGGCTGGCCCGGGACGAACAGATAAGGGTAGCTCGGAATGCTGTAGTCGCTGGTGGTGCGGCCATAGACGTCGGCATGCACGGCGACATTGTTGCCGCCGGCGTCCAGCAGCATGCCGCCGTCGACGCCGCGATTGACCGAGCTAACCGACGTGCGGGTCTCGACATTGAGGCAACCCGGGCCGCCGGCATCGGCCAGCGGCGCCTTCACCGGCAGCCCGTAGGATTGGAACGGCGCCGCCGTGCAGGTCGGCATCGCATCGGGGATGCGGTTGTTGGTGGCGCTCACTACGCCGCCGATCGAGGTCGAGCCGTAACGCAGCGCGGCCGGGCCGCGCACCACCTCGATCTGATTGGTCGAGAGCGGATCGATCGGCACGAAATGGTCTTCGCCAAGATCCGAGGCGCCGCCACCGCCGAGACCATTCTCGACAATGCCGACGCGGTTGACGTCGAGGCCGCGGATAATCGGCCGGCTGGATGCGCCGGGGGCGAAGCTCGAGCCGGTGATGCCGGGCTTCGAGAACAGCAGATCGCCGAGCGTGGCGGCGCCGGAGCGCCGCAGTTCCTCGTTCGGGATCACGGTGACGGTGGCGAACTGATCGGTGACGACGGGCAGCACGCCCTGCTGCGGTGCTGGCGCCGCCGCTGCGGGCGCCGGTTGTACCGCGGCGGCGCGTTCGCGGCTGCGGCTCGGCGCAGCCCGAGCAACACGGGTCGGCGTGCGCGTCGGCGCAGTCCGGTGCCGCTGGATCGGGCTCGGCGCCGTCACGGTGATGTCAGGCAGTTGCGTCGGCGTCTCCTGGGCCAGCGCGCCGCTACTCATTGCGCCCAGCAATAGCCAGCTCGCGCTCCCGATGTGGAATGCTCGTTTCTTCTGAAGTGTCATTGTCCCGATCCAAGTCCCGATCCAGGGCCCGTCGAAATGACGGATCGATCCCGATTTGCCCCGCTGGAGCAGGCCGCATGTGACGCGGCCGTCCGCTCAGGGCGTGCAGCAACCAGTCGATGTCAGGACAGGGGAGGGGCGCGGGAATGAAAGGCCGCAGGCGCCGACTTCAGATGGAGGAATTCGGCATTGGTGGTTCGGAACAGAAGCTCGACGGCTTCCGGCAGCAACAGCACCGGCGGCGCAGTGAACAGCATGCTGCTCGCGAGCGAGATGACGGCGCAGATTGCGCAATTGTCGGCCGGATGCCGGTCGTTGTCGTGCTTGGCGGGCGGCTCGGTCCCGGTCACCTGGACCGCGAGGTCCGGCGTCGCCGACGTCCCGATATAGGCGAGATCGATCAGCGACAGCCCGGTCTGAACTGCGGGCTCCGCTTGCGCGGCCGCGATCGGATGGAAATGCCCGAACGACAGCATGAACTGGACGGCGAGCGCGAACAGCGCCAGCCGCGAGCCAGTCTTGATGTGTCGCCGGAACCACTGCATGCCGATAACGCCCGCCCAATCGGGAGCGCGTCAACACCTAAGCGTCCCGATGTTACATTATAACATCGGATGGCATCCGCGATGTCAACCGGCGTTCAGACAATCCGTGTCGATGCATTGCCTGTGTGTGCTTGATGCAACGCAGACGTGAGCCCGGCCGGACTCAGCGTCCCTCGCGCAGCCATGTTGCCGCGAATGCGCCGAGCAACAGCAGCAGGCCAACCAGGCCGGCGAACATCGGCAGCACGCCGACACCCTTCACGACGCTGGCGTCGCGCATCTTGACGCCGAGCCAGCCGTCGCCGCGGAAGATCGAGGAGGAGCGTACCGGCACGACGCGCGGCATGTCGACGCTCGAACCGTCGACGATGCGCCGGGCGTCGCCGCCGGTTGCCTGCGCCAGCGGCTTCAGCATGTCGGTGGTCGAGGTGACCTCCGAGAATTCCTTCGGGTTGGTCGGCCCGACATTGATTAGCGCCTTCAGCGTGCCGTCGGTGGCCTGCCACAGGCCGAGTTCGTTGGCGGGCAGCGTCGCGCGCCACTCGCCGGGATCGCCGGCGGTGAGCGTCAGTTCATGCGTGGTGCCGCTCGGCGACGTCACGGTGACCGGCGACACGGTGTCGGCCATGGTCTGGCGGACCACCATGAGATCCTTGCCCTGCACCTGCATGCGCAGCGCCTCTTCATCGAGGTCGGGCTGCTTCATCAGCCAGTGCGACACCCGCCGCAACAAATCGAGATGCGGGCCGCCGCCCTCGTAGCCGCGCGCCCACAGCCAGATGTGGTCCGAGAGCAGCAGCGCGACGCGGCCTTCGCCGAAGCGCGACAGCAGCAGCAGCGGCTTGCCGTCGGCTCCGGTCATGACCGGCGGATTGATCGCGTTGCGGGTATCGACGGTGCGGAAGAACCGGCTCCAATGCGGCGGCTCGGCATTCGAGCCTTCCAGCCCGCGCGTCACCGGATGGCGCTTACCGGCATCGCTCAGATGCGCGTAGAACGGCTTCTCGGTCACGCCGACCGGTTCGGCCGGCAGCACGGAGTCCAGCGGCGTGCGCCAGATGCTGGTGGTCGAGGCGTAGTCGGGACCGGCGGACACCAGCACCGCGCCGCCGGCGCGGACATAGCGCGCGATGTTGTCGAAATAGGCGATCGGCAGCACGCCCTGGCGGGCGTAGCGGTCGAAGATGATCAGCTGGAATTCGTTGATCTTCTGCTGGAACAGCTCGCGGGTCGGAAACGCGATCAGCGACAGCTCGTTGATCGGCGTGCCGTCCTGCTTCTCCGGCGGACGCAGAATGGTGAAGTGCACGAGATCGACGCTGGGGTCGGACTTCAAGAGGTTGCGCCAGGTGCGTTCACCGGAATGTGGCTCGCCGGAAACCAGCAGCACGCGCAGCTTGTCGCGCACGCCGTCGATCGCGACCACGGCGCGGTTGTTGACCGGCGTCAGCTCGTTCTCGAGCGGCGAGGCCTCGATCTCGACGATGTTGGGCCCGGCGTGCTTGATGTCGATGTCGACGCTCGAGGTCTGGCCGCTGGTCAGCGTGCGCTCGTTGATCACTTCGCCGTCGCGGCGGATCGTGACCTTGGCGCGCTCGCCGGTGACGCCCTGGTCGTCGAGCCGGAAGGTGATGGTCTGGGTCTGGCCGACGATGCCGAAGCGCGGCGCGGCGGTGATCGCGATGCGGCGGTCGCGCTCGTCCTTGCGGCCGGTGATCAGCGCGTGCACCGGCGCCTGGAAGCCGAGCGCCTGGGCGTTGGCGGGAATGTCGTGCACGCGGCCATCGGTGATCATGAAGGCGCCGGCGACGCGCTCGACCGGAACGTCCGACAGCGCCGACGTCAGCGCGCCGAACAGCTTCGTTCCGTCGGTCTCGCCATCGGCCTGACCGGCCTCGACGACGCGGACCTCGAGGCCCTTGATCTGCTTCAGGCTGTCGACCAGCGCCTGCCGCGCCTTGTCGGTCTCCTGGTTGCGCGTGCCGAAATTCTGGCTCGGGCTCTTGTCGACCACGACGGCAGCGACCGAGGACAGCGGCTCGCGGTCCTCGCGGGTGAAGGAGGGATTGGCCAGTGCCAGCAGGATCAGCGCCAGCGCCGCGACCCGCACCGCGGCGCCCCGCGCGCGCGACACAAGCAGCAGCACGGCAATGACGACGATCGCGCCGAGCGCGAGCCACAGCACGAGCGAAGGAACCAGCGGTGTGAACGCGATGCCGTAGTTCATGACGTCACTCCGTCATTCCGGGGCGATGCGAAAGCATCGAACCCGGAATCTCGAGATTCCGGGTCTGGTCCTTCGGACCATGCGGGAATGACGGTGTTGGCAGCTGAAGCACTTGCATCTCTATTGTCCCAGCCGCTCGATCAAGGCAGGCGCGTGCACCTGGTCGGCCTTGTAGTTGCCGGTCAGCGTGTACATCACGATGTTGACGCCGGCGCGGAAGGCAAATTCGCGCTGGCGCGGCTCGCCCGGCGTCAGCGGCAGCATCGGCTGGCCGTCGGGGCGGATCGCCCAGGCGCCGGCGAGGTCGTTCGACGTGATGATGATCGGCGAGACGCCGTCGCCGCCGCGCGCCGGGCGCTGCGCAGCCTCGTCGTCGTCCTCGCGCGGCAGCGCCTCGACCCAGGTCTGACCGGAGTTGAAGCGGCCGGGGAAGTCGCGCAGCAGATAGAACGTCTTGGTCAGCACGTGCTCGCGCGGCACCGGCTCGAGCTCGGGCACGTCGAGGGTCGACAGCAATTCGCGCAGCGTCTGCATGCCGGGCGTTTGCGATGAGCCGCTGTCCCCCGGCGGCGCTTCGACGGCGTCACGGGTATCGAAGATGACCGTGCCGCCCTGCTTCATGTAGGCGTCGATCTTGTTGATGGCGTCCTGCGGCGGCTTCGGCGCGCCCGGCACGATCGGCCAGTAGATCAGGGGGAAGAACGTCAGCTCGTCGCGCGCGGGATCGATGCCGACGGGATCGCCGGCTTCCAGCGCGGTGCGCTGTCCGAGGAACAGCGTCAGTCCGGACATCCCCGCCTTGACGATGGAATCGACGTCGGCATTGCCGGTCACGACGTAGGCCAGCCGCGTCTGCGACACCGCCTTGATGGCGAAGTCGTCGCTGCTGGCGTTCTGCGCGCGGCTCGGCGAGGGCACCATCGTGGTCGCAAGGATGAAGGCCAACGCGAGCACGGCCGGTGCCGCGCGCCGCCGGATCAGCGCGGCAAGGCCGCCGCCGAGCATGGCCACCACGATCGCATCGAGCAGGAACAGCGCCAGCGCCGTCGACAGCATGATGCCGCGCAAATCGCGCGGCTCGGCGTTGGTGTAGCTCGCACGCGTCGCGCGCAGGGCCGAGGTGTCGAGCGGCGCGATGCGATCGGCGGAGGCGAGCGTGTTGACCGCGATCGGGCTCTCGGCAGTGCCGTAGAAGCCGGGCGGATGGTCGGCCGTGCCGCGATCGCGATAGTCCGCCGACATCGGCTTGGCGCTCGAGGGCGGCGGGCCGAAGACGCCGAAGCCGTCGAGCGTGCGCAGCGGCGCAACCGTCTCGGCATTGGGATCGCTGGCGACGCCCGGGCCGGGCTTCGAGGTATAGCCGGACATGTCGATCAGCCGGCGCAGCATCTCGACGAAGGTGCCGGACATCGGCAGATCCGACCAGCGCATGTCAGCGCCGACATGGAACAGGCTGACAACGCCCTTGCCGCGACGCTCGCCGGTGACCAGCGGCGTGCCGTCCTCCAGCGAGGCCCAGCTCTTGGTCGAGAGCACGGCGTCGGGCTCGGCCAGCACCTGGCGGTTGACGGTGATGTCCTTCGGCACGGTGAGGCCCGAGAACGGGCCATCGGCGGCGAACGAGGCCATGTGCTGCGGCTTCTCCCAGGTCAGGCTGCCGCCGAGCGTGCGTCCGCCGCGGCGGAGCTTGACGGGAACGAGGTCGTCATCGGCCTGGGCGAGGCGCGGACCTGCGAAGCGCACCAGCACGCCGCCTTGCTCGATCCAGGCATTGAGCCGGTCGCGAATCTCTGGCGATAGCGTGCCGACGTCGGCCATCACGATCATCGGCAGCCGCTGGTCGAGGAATTGCCCGATCACCTGCTGCGGCGCGCCGCGATCGCCGAGCCTGACATCGGCGAATGGCGACAACGCCCGGGAGAGATAGAAGGTCGACGCCAACAGCGGCTGCGCGGTGTCGTTGCTCGCACCCGAGACCACGCCGATGGCGCGGCGGCGCCAGCGCCGGTCGAGCAGCTGCACGGCGCCGGCCGAATGCTCGCCGGAGATTTCGAGCCGTGCGATGTCGTTGCGCAATTCGACCGGAAGATCGAAGGCGGCTTCGGTCTCGCGATCCTGCGGTCCGAATGTGTAGCGCGCCTCGCCGATCGGCGATCCCTTGGCGTCGACCGCGCGTACCGTTCCCGCCGCGATGCCGCTCTCGGTGCGCAGCACCTTCACCGTCATCTTGGCGGCGGCGTTCTCGGCCGCGACCAGCGCCTGCGCCGACTGCGCACCGCCCGCATAGATCGTCAGATTGCGGCTCTCGATCACCTTGCCGAGCCCCTCGGTGAATTCGCTGCCGCGTCCGGTGTCGACGCCGTCGGACAGCCAGGCGATGTCGCAGTCGCCGGTCGACTTGAGGAAACGTCCAAGCGCGCCGAGAGTTTCAACCCGATCGACCGAGTAGGGCTTCGGCGCGAGCTGGCGCAGCGCGACGCGCGCGGCGCCGGCCGGCATCAGTGTGATGTCGCGCGCGGGCTCGGACAGCGGCACCAGCGCGACGCCGCGGCGGTCGCTGTCGGCGTTGGCGATCAGTTCGTCCGCGGCCCTGATCCGCGCATCCCAGCTCGAGGCCGCGCTCCAGCCGTCGTCGAGCAGGATCACCAGCGGCAATTTGCCGGCGGCAACGCCGGTCTGTGGATTCCAGATCGGGCCGGCGGCTGCGAAGATGACGAGCGCGGCGGCGGCGAGCCGCAGCAGCGTCAGCCACCATGGCGTGCGCGACGGTGTCTCCTCCCTCGGCGCGATGTCGAACAATAGCCGCGTCGGCGGGAATTCGATCCGGCGCGGCCGCGGCGGCATCACGCGCAACAGCCACCACAGCACCGGCAGGCTGACCAGCCCCAGCAGCAGCAGCGGTTCGGCAAAGGAGAGGGGGAGGCCTGCGATCATGCGCTGCGTCCCGCCTTGACTATTGAGCGGCCGCCGCCCTTGCTCACCATCATGCCGGCATGCAGGAACAACAGCAGCTCGGCAGCGGAGCGGCTGGTGGTATGGGTCGAGAACAGCCAGTCGAGCCGATTGGTCTCGCCGCGGATCTGGTCGCGATGCAGCGCGACCCGGGCGACATAATCGCTCGCCCAGCTCTCGGCGCGGCCCGCGGTGATGACGCTGCCGATCTCCGGTTCGACGAATTCGACGCGCCCGGAATAGGGGAAGGTCTCTTCGGCGGGATCGACGACCTGGATCATGGTGCCGTGCGCGCCGGAGGAGGAAAGCCCGGCCAGCATCGTCGTGATCTCTGTGATTGGCGACCAGAAATCCGACAACACGACGACTTCGGCCAGCGACGACGGCACGAAGGACGGCGGCAGGCTCGCGCGCGTCTTCTCGTCGTGCAACATCGCTTCCGCCATCTTGTCGATCACGTTGAGGCTTGCCGTCGGATTCAGCAGGCCGGGAATGCCGACGCGTTCTCCGCCCGCAACGAGCAACTCGGCGAGCGCGAAGGCTACGATCAGTCCGCGCTCCAGCTTGCTGTCGCGCGCCTCGCGCGAGGCAAAGGCCATCGACGGTGAGCGGTCGGGCCAGATCCACACCGTGTGCGCGGCTTCCCACTCCTGCTCGCGGACATAGAGATGGTCGTCGCGTGCCGAGCGGCGCCAGTCGACGCGCTGCGACGGCTCGCCGGAGACGAAGCGGCGGTATTGCCAGAAATTCTCGCCCGAGCCGGCGCGGCGGCGGCCGTGCAGGCCATGGATGACGTTGGCAGCGACACGGCGGGCCTCAAGCACCAGACGCGGCAGCGATGCGGCGAGCGTTCGGCTTTCGCCATCGGCACGTCGAACCGCAAGGATCTCCTCGTTGTGGTGCCTGTTGTCTGCGGCCATCAACCGATCCGGGTCTTCAGTTGCTTGATCACGTCGGGAATGGTGCGACCCTCGGCGCGCGCCGAGAACGTCAGCGCCATGCGGTGCTTGAGCACGGGCTCGGCGAGATCGAGCACGTCGTCGATCGACGGCGCGAGTCTCCCGTCGAGCAATGCACGGGCGCGCACCGCGAGCATCAAGGCCTGGCTGGCGCGCGGACCCGGGCCCCATGCGATCAGCTTGCCGGCCTCGCCGCCCTCGGTGCCGGGACGCGCGGCGCGGACCAGCGTCAGGATCGCCTCGACCACGGAATCACCGACCGGCAGCCGCCGCACCAGGCGTTGCGCGGTGAGCAACGTCTCGGCGTCCATCGACGGCTTGGCCGCGGCCTCTTCGGCGCCGGTGGTTTCGAACAGGATGCGCCGCTCGGCGTCGCGATCGGGATAGTCGACGTCGATTTCCATCAGGAAGCGGTCGAGCTGCGCCTCGGGCAGCGGATAGGTGCCTTCCTGCTCCAGCGGGTTCTGTGTCGCGAGCACGTGGAACGGCTTTGGCAAATCATGCCGCGCGCCGGCAATGGTGATGTGCTGCTCCTGCATGGCTTGCAGCAGCGCCGACTGGGTGCGCGGGCTGGCGCGGTTGATCTCGTCGGCCATCAGCAGTTGCGCGAACACGGGACCTGCGATGAAGCGGAACGAACGCTTGCCGGCCGAGCTCTCGTCGAGCACTTCGGCGCCGAGAATGTCCGACGGCATCAGGTCGGGGGTGAACTGAATGCGCTTGGCATCGAGGCCGAGCGTGACGCCGAGGGTCTCGACCAGCTTGGTCTTGGCGAGGCCGGGCACGCCGATCAACAGCGCGTGGCCGCCCGACAGAATCGTCACCAGGGTGTTTTCGATCACCTGCTCCTGGCCGAAGATCACGGTGGAGACCGCTTCCTTGGCGGCCTTGATCTGGCCCGCGACCTGCTCGGCCGAACGGACGATCACATCCTCCAGTTTCTCGACGCTGTCTGCACCAGCCATTCGATCCGCTCCTTCTTGACGATGCGCGCACATCGGCGCGTCGTCATCATCTGTCGTCATCTCGGCCCTCATGCTAAACCTGAGCGAAGGCCATGTATTCGTTGAATTAAACTATCCCCACCTTATCGGTGTTTCAGGGTATGAACGGCATCACGATGTGGCGAGAATGACATCCCGACCACATCTCAGGATATGTGCACCAAACGTGCCAGATTGAAGGTAGGAAACTTTAAGGCAAACAATGGCGAAGCAAGGGCAGAGCGATTCCGGCAGGGAAACTACGGGCCTCGGGAGCAAGGGTCTCGAAGGGCTCACCACGGCCGCCAATCAAGCTGCGACATCGGGTTCGGCCGGACGCAAGGGTCTGCCGCCGGTTCACCTGTGGAATCCGCCATTCTGCGGCGATCTCGACATGCGAATCGCGCCTGACGGCACCTGGTTCTACATGGGAACGCCGATCGGCCGCCCCGCGCTGGTGCGGTTGTTCTCCACGATCCTGAAGCGCGAGGACGGCAAGCACTTTCTCGTGACACCGGTGGAGAAGGTCGGCATCCGCGTCGATGACGCGCCGTTCCTTGCCGTGGAAATGCAGGCCGGGGAAGACGCGCGCGGCCGCCTGCTCAGGTTCCGCACCAATGTCGACGATTGGGTCGATTGCGAGAAAGGCCACGGCCTCAGATTCGAGGCGGCCGAGGACGGCGGATTGACGCCCTATCTGCACGTCCGCGCCGATTTGTGGGCCAAGGTCACCCGCGCGCTCTATTACGATCTGGTTGACATGGGCGAGCAGCGGATGGTCGATGGTCAGGAGATGTTCGGCATCGAGTCCGGCGGCGAGTTCTTCGCGATGGCCGATGCCAGTCAGGTGAGGGACGCACTTTGAACGAGCCGTTGCTGAAGGTGGAGCCGGCGACGATCAGCTCGACGGAATTCTTCGCGCGGGCCCGCACGCGGCTCACTTTCGATGTGCCGCCGGGCCTGGTCGATCCGCATATCATTCCGCGCACCGGAGATTCCGGCAACGACCGCATGCTCGAGATCGTGGCGCAGGAGCAGCCGGTGCGGCCGGCCGCGGTGCTGATCCCGGTGGTCGATCACCCCGAGCCGACCGTGCTGTTGACGCAGCGCTCGCCCAATCTGTCGAGCCATGCCGGCCAGATCTCGTTTCCCGGCGGCAAGATCGACGCCACCGACGCCTCGCCGCTCGATGCCGCGCTGCGCGAGGCCTGCGAGGAGGTCGGACTGAAGCGGGAATTCATCGACCCGGTCGGCTATCTCGACCTTTATGGCACCGCGTTCGGCTTCCGCATCCTGCCGACGGTCGCCAAGGTGAAGCCGGGATTCACGCTTGCGATCAACGAGGCGGAGGTGGTCGATGCGTTCGAGGTGCCGCTCGCCTTCTTGATGAATCCCGAGAATCATCAGATCCACACCAAGGAATTCCGCGGCATGGACCGATCCTATTACGCGATGCCGTTCGCCGAGCGCTACATCTGGGGCGCGACCGCGGGCATCCTGCGCGTGCTGTATGAGCGGATCTATCTGTCATGATCCGCACGGTATTGACCGAGATCGGAATCTTTCTGGTCCCCTTCGCGGTCTATGCCATCTTCCTCATCGCGACGCGGTCCGGCGTGACGCTGCCGGCGTCATGGCCGCTCGACATGATCGCAAAGCTGACGCTGGTGGCGCTGGTGATGGTCATCGTGAGCTTCGTGTTGCTGGCCGAATTGACTGGCGCGCCGCCGAATTCGATCTACGTTCCAGCCCATATCGAGAACGGCAAGCTGGTGCCGGGAGTTGAGAAATGAGCGAGGTGCGCCTGTTGTCCGACGCGCCATGGCTCGCTTCCGGGCCCGCGGCGCGCGTGCTCGATCTGCTCAATGCCGACGGCGAGGAAGCGCGGGTGATCGGCGGGGCCGTGCGCAACGCCTTGATGCAGATTCCGCTCGCCGACATCGACATCGCCACCACGGCGCTACCGGAGGAGGTGATCCGCCGTGCCAAGCGGGCGGGCATCAAGAGCGTGCCGACCGGCATCGAGCACGGCACGGTGACCTTGGTCGTCGACAGCCAGCCCTTCGAGGTGACGACGCTGCGCGAGGATACCGAGACCTATGGCCGCAAGGCCAGGGTGGCGTTCGGTCGCGACTGGGTGCGTGACGCCGAGCGGCGCGACTTCACCATCAACGGCCTGTCGGTCGACGCTTCGGGCGTCGTGCACGATCATGTCGGCGGCCTCGCCGACATCGAGGCGAGGCGCGTGCGCTTCATCGGCGATCCCGCGCAGCGGATTGCCGAGGACTATCTGCGCATCCTGCGCTTCTTCCGTTTCCACGCCGCCTACGGCGCGGGCGAGGTCGATCGCGCCGGCTATCTCGCCTGCATCGGCGGGCGCGCCGGTTTGAGCGGCCTGTCGGCCGAGCGGATCCGCATGGAGATGCTCAAGCTCGTGGTCGCGAACGGCGCCGCAAGTGCAATGGTCGCGATGGGTGACGGTGGTTTGCTGCAGCCGCTGTTCGGCGGCATCGCCTATACTGGACCGTTCGCGGCGATGATCGAGATCGAGCGGCTGATGAAGCTCGCGCCGAGCGCGATGCGAAGGCTCGCCGCGCTGACGGTCGCCGTGACCGAGGACGCGCGGCGTATCGCCAGCCGGCTGCGGCTCTCCAACGCCGAGGCCAAGGCGCTCGATTCGATGGGCCATCGCTGGTGGCGCTTGCCCGGCATGGACGAGGCGCATGCCAGGCGCAGGCTGTACCGGCTCGACGAGGAGCCGTATCGCGACCGGGTGCTATTGGCCTGGGCGCGCACCGGCGCGGGCCAGGATGTCGATCAATGGCGCGCGCTCGCCACGCTGCCGGAGCGCTGGCGCGCGCCGCACTTTCCGTTGCGGGCGTCGGATTTCATCGCGCGCGGCATTGCCGAGGGACCGGCACTCGGACATGTCCTGACCCTGGCGGAGGATGCCTGGTTGGCCGCGGACTTTCCGCTGGAGCCGAAGATACTGTCTGATATCGCCGACCAGACCGCGGCCCGTTTCACCCGCGACCATCGGCTTTGAATTTCCTCTGAGTTTTCTCTGAGTTTTCTTGCCGACGTCTCGATGCCGCCGTGGTCAGCGGCGGCACGGTGACGATTGGCTGAACGACGATCGGTCGAACGTCGCATGGAGGCGATGCTGCCGGCATCTGCCAGTCAGCATCGCGCCAACTGATCTCACGCCGCCTTGCGCTTCTTCTTGCGGTCGCCGTCGTCGTCTTCGTCCTCGTCGTCCTCTTCTTCCGCGTCGTCCTCGTCTTCGTCGTCTTCCTCTTCATCGTCCTCCGGATCGAGCTCGGTCGATTCGAGTGCGACAAGCGGCAAGGTTTCGCGAAACAGGTCGCCGTCCGTACCCATCCACAGGCACTCGACCTTGTCCTCGTCGATTTCGACGACCGTGATCGGATGGCCGCCGGACTTCAGCATGACAACATCGCCTGGTTTCAGTTCCATGATTTTCCCTCCGCGCTGGATGACGCGGGCGGCAGGCTAGCGACCGGTGATGACAGCCAAATCACGGCCGGCGCCAGCTTCAATGGACCGGCGCCAGCTTCAATGGAATTGACGTGGAAAACGCCGCGATGCGCTATTTGCGTGCGGCAGGAACCAGTTCGCTCAGCGAGCGGATGATGCGGTCGGGCTTGATGGTCGATCCCGGCGGCAGCCCGACACCGTGCACGTCCATCCAGATCGCATAGATGCCAAGCCGCTGTGGCGCCACGACTTCCCACTCGAGATTGTCGCCGATCATCCAGGTGTCGGATGCGGTGACGCCGAGCGCTTCCATCGCGTGCAGGTAGGCGCGCTCCTCCGGCTTGCCGAAGCCGTGCTCGCCCTCGATCTGGATGTGATCGAAGCGATGGCCGAGCGCGAAGCGTTCGACCTTGGCGCGCTGCATGTCGGCGGCGCCGTTGGTGACCAGCGCGAGCTTGATGCCGAGCGCCTTCAACGCATCGATCGCTTCATGCGCGCCGGGGAAGACGAACATCTCTTCCTCGCGATAGGCGGTGAAGCGATCGGCGATGCGGTCCGCAAGATCGTCCGGCAGCGCGCGGTGACCGGCTGCCGCGAGCGCCGCGAAGCCGCCCTTCACGGTGAGCCGCCGAGCCTCGCCGAGCTTGATCCGCCAGATCGGCTCGGCGGTCGACCAGAATTGCCGTGCATAGGCCAAGAGCGCGGTCGCGACCTGATCCGGGGGGAGGGGCGCCAGTTCCGCGGCGAACTCCGTGGTGATCGTGTTCCAGGCGATCTCGGGGCGTCCATAGGCCGACAGGATGGTGTCATCCATGTCGATCAACATCGCGCGCGGCAGGTTCATCATGGCCATTTCACCTCCGGCGGCAGCGACGACAGGATCGAATCCACATTGCCGCCGGTCTTCAGGCCGAAGATGGTGCCGCGGTCATAGAGCAGGTTGAACTCGACATAGCGGCCGCGGCGGACCAGCTGCTCGTCGCGATCCTCCGCGCTCCAGGCGGCCGCGAAATTGCGCCGCACCAGGTCGGGATAGATCTTCAGGAAGCTGCGCCCGACGTCCTGGGTGAAGGCGAGATCGGCCTCCCAGTCGCCGCTGTCGTGCCAGTCGTAGAAGATGCCGCCGATGCCGCGGGCTTCCTTGCGGTGCGGCAGGTAGAAATAGTCGTCGCACCATTTCTTGTACTTGTCGTAGTCGGCGACGCCGTTCGGTCCGCTGCACGCCTCCTTCATCGCGGCGTGGAAGGCGACCGTGTCGGGGTCCTCCTGGGTGCGCCGGCGGTTCAGCACCGGCGTCAGGTCGGCGCCGCCGCCGAACCACGCCTTCGTGGTGACGACGAAGCGGGTGTTCATGTGCACGGCGGGCACGTTCGGATTGCGCAAATGCGCGATCAGCGAAATGCCCGACGCCCAAAAGCGTGGATCGTCGGCGGCACCTGGAATCTGCGCGCGGAATTCGGGGGCGAACTCGCCGTGCACGGTCGAGCAGTGCACGCCGACTTTCTCGAACAGCCGGCCCTTCATGATCGACATCACGCCGCCGCCGCCCGGCTTGCCGGTGTGGTCGGTGCGGTCCCAGGGGGTCCGCGCGAACCGGCCGGCGGCGCCGGGATAAAGCGTGGACGGGGCGTCGTCCTCGAGCTTCTCGAAGGCGGCGCAGATGTCGTTGCGTAGCGCCTCGAACCAGCCGCGCGCACGCACCTTGCGGTCCTCGATGATGGCGGGATCTGTTGGCAGCATGACTAACCCTGCGGGCCGAAATAGGTGCAGCTTTCGTTGCAGCTGTCGCGATGGACGCTGACGCGGGTCAGCTTGCCTGCGTGTTGCAAGCGCTCCCAGATGAAGCGCGACAGATTCTCCAGCGTCGGTACGCCGATCGCCTCAATCTTGTTCAGGAACTTATGGTCGAGCGTCTTCTGCACCTCGGCCATGGCGCGTTCGAGGAGGCCGAGATCGACCACCATACCGGTCGCGGGGTCGGGCGTGCCGCGGACGGTAACTTCGGCTCGAAAGGAGTGGCCGTGAATCTCCTCGCTGGCGGCGCCAAAGGTCGTTCCGGACAGCGCATGCGCAGCCTCGAACCGAAACGCTTTCGTCAATTCCCACATCTCGTTCAACAACCCGATTCTGTTAGTTCATCTAATGCCGAGCGACTTGTGCGTCTGCACGCTAAGGCGCCATTGCGGGTGCTTCAGGCAATAGGCGATCGCCCGCTCGGTATTCTCGATCACGTCGGGGCCGTCCATCGGCTGCAGCGAGAAGCGCTCGAAGGCGAGGCCGGCGAAATCCTCCGGTGCGTTCTCCATTTGCGGATAGACCAGTTTGAGCTCGTGCCCCTTGCGGATCACGAGCTCGGCCGCGGCCTTGGGACTGACGCAGATCCAGTCGAGCCCGTCGGGCGGGACGATGGTGCCGTTGGTCTCGATCGCGATCGCAAAGCCGTGGCCGTGCAGGGCATCGATCAAGGCCGCGTCGACCTGCAGCAGCGGCTCACCGCCGGTCAGGACCACGTAGCGGTCGGCCTCGCCTCCCGTCCACTGCGCGGCAATGGTGCCGGCCAGCTCTTCGGCGGTCGCATAGCGGCCGCCCAGCGTGCCGTCGGTGCCGACGAAATCGGTGTCGCAGAACTTGCAGACCGCGCCGGCGCGGTCCTGCTCGCGGCCGCTCCAGAGGTTGCAGCCGGCGAAGCGGCAGAACACGGAGGCGCGGCCCGCATGGGCGCCTTCGCCCTGCAGGGTGAGAAAGATCTCCTTGACCGCGTAGCTCACCAAAAATCCCTTAAGTTGCCGAACCGGCGATTCCTGAACCGGTCTGCCGCAGCGCCTCGCCGACGGCCATGGCCGCTGTGACGGCCACATTGAGCGAACGCATGGTCGGCCCGATCGGAATCACCAGCCGCGCATCCGCAGCGGCCACCACCGCGTCGGTCACCCCTGCCGTCTCGCGCCCGAACAGCAGGACATCGGAGGCCGTATACGCGAAATCAAGATAGGATTTCGCCGCCTTGGTCGTGAACAGCACCAGCCGGCATCCGGCCTCGGCCCGCCATTCCTCGAATTTCGACCATGAGTCGTGACGCTTCAACCGCACATGGTCGAGATAGTCCATACCCGCCCGGCGGAAATTCCGGTCCGAGGTGTCGAATCCCGCCGGTCCGATGATATGGGCTGCCACGTCCAGGCAAGCGCAGAGGCGCAGAATCGTCCCTGTATTCTGGGGGATGTCGGGCTGGAACAGCGCGATCTGCATGGTGCGGGCGGCCTGTGAAATCCGGATGAAATTGTCTCAATAAAACATCGCTCGGCGCGGATTTCGTGCATTGCACGTGTGCGAGCCGATAGCGGGCTTGCGCTCGTCCGGCAAGGGTGCCAATAGAACGATTCTGGACTGCTGTTCCGCCATTTGGGGTGGGGAATAGCGGTTTTCTGCCGCCGCGGGGGCCGCGGGCGCCGGCAGCCTTTCTTGGGGCGCGTCCTGCGTCTCCAGGGCGGTTCCACCGGCTGCAGAAAAGAAAGGGCTAGGAATCGTGACGACAGCGTCTTCGGCGGACCATCCGACACGCCGTGATTTTCTCTTTGTTGCAACCGGAGCTGCCGCCGCGGTCGGCGCAGCCGCCACCGTCTGGCCGCTGGTTGCGCAGATGAACCCGGATGCCGCGACGATCGCGGCCGGCGCGCCGATCGAGGTCGATCTGACGCCGATCGCCGAGGGCCAGGACATCAAGGTCTTCTGGCGCGGCAAGCCGATCTACATCAGCCATCGCACCAAGAAGCAGATCCAGGAGGCCCAGAGCGTGGCGCTCTCGAGCCTGCCCGATCCGCAGCCCGACTCGGCCCGCGTCAAGGCCGGCCACGACCAGTGGCTGGTTGTGATCGGCATCTGCACCCATCTCGGCTGCATCCCGATCGCCCATGAAGGCAATTACGACGGCTTCTTCTGCCCCTGCCACGGCTCGCAGTACGACTCCTCCGGTCGTATCCGCCAGGGGCCGGCGCCCGCCAACCTGGCGGTGCCGCCTTACGCCTTCCTTTCCGACACCAAAATCCAGATCGGCTAAGTCCCGGCCCCTCCGGGATTTCAGCTTCCACTTGGACCCATCGCGTCGTTTTTCTTCTTCAGGATCGCATCAATGAGCGGACCATCTGATTTCCAACCGAGCAACCCCGCCTTGAAGTGGATCGAACGGCGCCTTCCGATCTTCGGCCTGATCCACTCCTCGTTCGTGGCCTATCCGACGCCGCGCAACCTGAACTACTGGTGGACCTTCGGCGCCATCCTTTCGATGATGCTGGCGCTGCAGATCCTGACCGGCGTGATCCTGGCGATGCACTACACGCCGCACGCCGACCTCGCCTTCAAGTCGGTCGAACTGATCGTCCGCGACGTCAATTACGGCTGGCTGCTGCGCAACATGCATGCCTGCGGCGCGTCGATGTTCTTCTTCGCCGTCTACATCCATATGTTCCGCGGCCTCTATTACGGGTCGTACAAGGAGCCGCGCGAGGTGCTGTGGATCCTCGGCGTCATCATCTACCTCCTGATGATGGCGACGGGCTTCATGGGCTACGTGCTGCCGTGGGGCCAGATGAGCTTCTGGGGCGCCACCGTCATCACCAATCTGTTCTCGGCCGTGCCCTATTTCGGCGAGAGCATCGTGACCCTGCTGTGGGGCGGCTATTCGGTCGGCAACCCGACGCTGAACCGCTTCTTCTCGCTGCACTATCTGCTCCCGTTCGTGATCGCCGGCGTGGTCGTGCTGCACGTCTGGGCGCTGCACGTCGCGGGTCAGAACAACCCGGCCGGCGTCGAGGCCAAGACCGAGAAGGACACCGTTGCGTTCACGCCGTATGCGACGATCAAGGACATGTTCGGCGTGTCCTGCTTCCTGATCTTCTTCGCCTGGTTCATCTTCTACATGCCGAACTATCTCGGCGACGCCGACAACTACATCCCGGCGAACCCGGGCGTGACGCCGGCGCACATCGTGCCTGAATGGTACTACCTGCCGTTCTACGCGATCCTGCGTTCGATCCCGAACAAGCTCGCCGGCGTCGTGGCGATGTTCTCGGCGATCATCATCCTGTGCTTCCTGCCCTGGCTCGACAGCGCACGGACCCGTTCGTCGAAGTATCGCCCGCTGGCCAAGCAGTTCTTCTGGATCTTCGTGGTGGTCTGCATCCTGCTCGGTTACCTCGGCTCGCAGCCGCCGGAAGGCATCTATGTGATCGCCGGCCGCATCCTGACGGTCTGCTACTTCGCCTACTTCCTGATTGTGCTGCCGCTGCTCGCCCGCATCGAGACGCCGCGTCCGGTGCCGAACTCGATCGCCGACGACGTGCTGGCGAAGAGCAAGGGCAGGGCCGCGACCGCGGCCTCTGTGATGCTCGCGATGGTCGTGGCCGGCAGCCTGCTCGTCGGCGGCACCCAGAACGCCAAGGCCGAGGAGGGTGGCAACGCGCCGCCGGCCCAGAAGTGGTCGTTCTCCGGTCCTTTCGGCACCTATGACCGTGGCTCGCTGCAGCGCGGCTTGAAGGTCTACAAGGAAGTCTGTGCCGCCTGTCACGGCCTGTCCTATGTCGCGTTCCGCAACCTCGCCGATCCCGGCGGTCCCGGCTATTCGCCGGCGCAGGCGGCGGCCTTCGCGTCCGAGTACAAGATCAAGGACGGTCCGAACGACCAGGGCGAGATGTTCGAGCGTCCGGGCCGCCCGGCGGATTACTTCCCGTCGCCGTTCCCGAACGAGCAGGCCGCGCGCGCGGCCAATGGCGGCGCGGCGCCGCCCGACCTCTCGCTGATCACCAAGGCGCGGTCCTACAAGCGCGGCTTCCCGCAGTTCGCGATCGACTTCTTCACCCAGTACCAGGAGCAGGGACCCGACTACGTCGACGCCATCCTGCAGGGCTTCGAGGACAAGGCTCCGGCGGGCGTCACGATCCCGGAGGGCTCGTACTACAACAAGTACTTCCCCGGCCACGCCATCAAGATGCCGAAGCCGCTGTCCGATGGTCAGGTGACCTTCGACGACGGTTCGCCGGCGACGGTCAAGCAGTACGCGCATGACGTCACCACGTTCCTGATGTGGGCGGCCGAGCCGCACATGGAGGAGCGCAAGCGGATCGGCATGCAGGTGTTCTTCTTCCTGGTCGTCTTCGCCTTCCTGATGTACTTCACCAAGCGCAAGGTCTGGGCCAACGCCCACTGATCTCGGGTACGGTATAGCGAGTTTGAGAAAGCCCCCTTCGGGGGCTTTTTTGTTTGCAATCTCTCCGTCATTCCGGGGTGACGGGGTAGCATCGAACCCGGAATGACGGTGTCGTCAATTGCGTCGGCCGCCGAGTGCGGACAAGATGCCGGCCAATCAGCCGGCAAACATTGCGGAGGAACTCATGGGTACCAGCATCAGCTTCAAGCGTCCGGACGGCAAGGATGCGTCGGGCTATCTCGCCAATGCGGCGCGCGGCAACGCACCCGGCGTCGTCGTGATCCAGGAATGGTGGGGCCTGTCGGACCAGATCAAGGGCCTGTGCGACCGCTTCGCGGTGGCAGGCTTCGATGCGCTGGCGCCCGATCTCTACAAGGGCAAGGTGGTGCCGTATCACGACACCGATGCCGCGGGCAAAGAGATGAACTCGCTCGACTTCATGGACGCCACCACGCAGACGGTGCGCGGCGCCGCGCAGTATCTCGCGAAGAACGGCGCCAAGGTCGGCCTGACCGGCTTCTGTCTCGGCGGCGCGGTGACCATCATCGGCTCGGTGCATGTGCCGGAACTAACTGCGGGCGTCGTGTTCTACGGCATTCCGCCGGAGCAGGCCGCCAAGCCCGCCGACGTCAGGATTCCGCTGCAGGCGCATTTCGCCAACAAGGACGATTGGTGCACGCCGGAGCTCGTCAGCAATTTCGAGAAGGCGATGAAGGCCGCCGGCAAATCGCTCGAGCTGTTCCGCTATGACGCCGAGCACGCCTTCCTCAACGAGCAGCGCCAGTCGGTGCACGACCGCGAGGCCGCCGAACTCGCCTGGGGCCGCGCCACGGACTTCTTCAAGAAGCACCTGGGGTAAGGCGATTGCCAAAACCACCGGCGTCGTCCCGGCGAAGGCCGGGACCCATACGCCGTGGCTTTTGCAATGGGCACGCTGGCAGTCATCTCGCCAAATAACTAGGCCCTGTGGTTATGGGTCCCTGCTCCCATGCGCAATTGCGCACTAGGCAGGGACGACGGCGAGATCTAACTCTCCGCCTTCACCCCGTCCCACCACGGGCAGGTCCCCGACATCAGCCTGAAATTGCCTTCCATCACCTGCACCGGTGCGCGCTTGCCCTCGGCGGCGGCGCGCATCCGCATCTCGCGCGCGACGGCGCGGTCCTCCGGCGACAGCCAGACCCGCTCGTGGCCCCACAGGCTCGGGCCGTCATGCATCTCGAACGGTGTCCAGTTCGCCGGATCGATCTCGCGGCCGCCCCAGCCGCACTCGACCATGAAGGCGGACGGCGACCTCGCGTAGAACGACGTCATCAGGTCGTTGGTGTGACGGCCGAGCGTGACGTTGACGCGATCTTCCTGCTGGGCGACGTCGTAGGCTTGGCCGACATCGTCGAGCGAGAACAGCTCGACCATCAGATGATGCAGGCCGTTCGTGCCGGTCTCGATCAGCGCCAGCGAGTGATGGCGGGCATTGACATGGAAGAAATAGGCGCGGAACGGTTTTTCGATGTAGTCGCTTAAGCCGAAACCGAGCACGTCGACATAGAAGCTCATCACCGGGGCGATGTGCTCGACGGTCAGCACCGCGTGGCCGAGGCCGAGCGGCCCGGTGCGGAAGCCGGAGATCGAGCGCCCCGGCCTGAACGGCGTGTCGTCGATCTCGGCGCCATGAAACGCCTCGAGGCGGTTGCCGCCGGGATCCCGAAACGAGATCAGGCCGCGCACCCGCCTGCTATCTGCGAGCGCCAGCGGCTCTGATGTCACCGCGACGCCGGCGCGCTCCAGCCGTGCCGCCAGCGCATCGAGGGCCGCACTGTCAGCCACCTCCCAGCCGAAGAACCGGGTGCCTTCGCCCTGAGCGCGGTCGATCACGATGCGCTGCTTGCGGTCGTCCATCCGGAACGCGAGCAGCGAATTGCCGCGTTCGACCGCCTGCAGCCCGACGAGGCCAGTGCCGAACCGCCGCCAGTCGTCGAGCGCGTCGGAGCCGAAGCCGGCATATCCGAGACCCAAAATCGCCATCTGCGCCTCCGCCATCTGTCTGTTTTTTGGGCGGCCGACCAGCCGCCATTTCAGCAAATCCTACGCGGATTCCTGCCCCTTCAAACCCGAAAATGCCGCCCGAAAGGGCGTCCAGGATTGGGCAGGGGTGCCGGGCCATCTCTTGACACGGCCCGCGCCGGGTGGTGAGTAACGGGCATGAGCACCGTTGCCAGTCCATCCCGTCGTTGGTGGCCCACCTTCTCATAGGTGGCCGGTGCGTTTTCTTTTTTCACAAACGTCGAAGGTCGCCATCGCAGTGCGACCGATGGTTAGTTTATTTGCCCTTCGTTTGTCCTGTGTGGCGCTCTCTCGGCAAGTCTCGTAAGAGGATCACATGAACAGGACAGTCTTCTCCCTGCCGGCTCGAAGCGAATATCTGACCAATGGCGGCCTTGCGGTCGCGCGTGTGGTCGAGCAATTCACCGGCGGCGCCAACCGTCTCGACGATTTGATCGCGCTGCTGGACCGCCGCCGCGGCGTGGTGCTGTCCTCGGGCACGACGGTACCGGGCCGCTACGAGAGCTTTGACCTCGGCTTTGCCGATCCGCCGCTGGTGCTGGAGACGTCGGGCACCAACTTCTCGTTACAGGCGCTGAACCCGCGCGGCGAGGTCCTGATCGCCTTCCTCGGCGACGTGCTGCGCGAGCCCTGCGTCGTGATCTCGGAGCGGACCCCAACGCGGCTCGCCGGCCATATCATCCGCGGCGCCGCGCCGGTCGAGGAAGACCAGCGCACGCGTCGCGCCAGCGTGATGTCGCTGGTGCGCGACATGGTGGCGGCGTTCACCTCCAATGCCGATCCGCTGCTCGGCCTGTTCGGCGCCTTCGCCTACGACCTCGTGTTCCAGATCGAGGACCTCGCGCAGAAGCGCGCCCGCGAGGCCGACCAGCGCGACATCGTGCTCTACGTGCCGGACCGTCTCTTGGCCTATGACCGCGCCACCGGCCGCGGCGTGGCGCTCAGTTACGAGTTCGCGTGGAAGGGCAAATCCACCGCCGGCCTGCCGCAGGAGACCGCTCCGAGCCTCTACGCCAGGAACGGCCGGCAAGGCTTTGCCGATCACGCGCCCGGCGAATATCAGGCGACTGTCGAGGTCGCGCGCGCGGCGTTTGCCCGCGGCGACCTGTTCGAGGCGGTGCCCGGGCAGCTGTTCGCCGAGCCCTGCGAGCGCTCGCCGGCTGAAGTGTTCCAGCGGCTCTGCCGCATCAATCCGTCACCCTATGGTGCGCTGATGAATCTCGGCGACGGTGAATTCCTGGTCTCCGCGTCGCCGGAGATGTTCGTGCGCTCCGACGGCCGCCGGGTCGAGACCTGCCCGATCTCGGGCACCATCGCGCGCGGCTCGGACTCGATCGGCGATGCCGAGCAGATCCGCAAGCTCCTGAACTCGGAGAAGGACGAGTTCGAGCTCAACATGTGCACCGACGTCGATCGCAACGACAAGGCGCGCGTCTGCGTGCCCGGCACCATCAAGGTGCTGGCGCGGCGTCAGATCGAGACCTACTCAAAGCTGTTCCACACCGTCGATCACGTCGAGGGCATGCTGCGGCCGGGCTTCGATTCGCTCGACGCCTTCCTGACCCATGCCTGGGCCGTGACGGTGACCGGCGCGCCGAAACTGTGGGCGATGCAGTTCGTCGAGGACCACGAGCGGTCGCCGCGGCGCTGGTATGCCGGCGCGATCGGCTGCGTCAATTTCGACGGCAGCATCAACACCGGGCTCACCATCCGCACCATCCGCATGAAGGACGGTCTCGCCGAGGTGCGCGTCGGCGCGACCTGCCTGTTCGACTCCGATCCCGCCGCCGAGGATCGCGAGTGCCAAGTCAAGGCCGCGGCGCTGTTCCAGGCGCTGCGCGGCGATCCGCCGAAGCCGCTGTCGGATTTCGCGCCCGACGCCACCGGCTCCGGCAAGAACGTGCTCTTGATCGATCACGACGACAGCTTCGTGCACATGCTGGCCGATTACTTCCGCCAGGTCGGTGCCAACGTCACCGTGGTCAGGCACGTCCATGCCCAGGACATGCTCAAGAAGAAGGGCTGGGACCTCCTGGTGCTGTCGCCCGGGCCGGGTCGGCCGGAGGATTTCGGCATCGCGAAAACCATCGATACCGCGCTCGAGAAGCAGCTGCCGATCTTCGGCGTCTGCCTCGGCGTGCAGGCGATCGGCGAATATTTCGGCGGCCAGCTCGGCCAGCTCGGTCAGCCCGCGCATGGCCGTCCGTCGCGCGTCCAGGTGCGCGGTGGCCGGCTGATGCGGAACCTGCCCAATGAGATCGTGATCGGCCGCTACCACTCGCTGTTTGTCGAGCGCGACAGCGTGCCCGAGGTGCTGGCGGTGACCGCGACCACCGAAGACGGCGTCGCGATGGTGATCGAGCACAAGACCCTGCCGGTCGGCGGCGTGCAATTCCACCCGGAATCGCTGATGTCGCTCGGCAACGAGGTCGGCCTGCGCATTGTCGAGAATGCATTCCGGCTTAATGTGAGTAGCAAGTGAAGGCTAAGTTTAACCATCGTCATTCCGGGATGGTGCGTTAGCACCAGACCCGGAATGACGAGATTCCAGGTTCGATGCTTCGCATCGCCCCGGAATGACCCTCAGAGCGAGACCAATGACCTTCGACCACGACATCAAGGCGACCGTTCGCACCATCCCGGACTACCCGAAGAAGGGCATCCTGTTTCGCGACATCACGACGCTGCTGGCGGATGCCCGCGCCTTCCGCCGGGCCGTCGATGAGCTGGTGCATCCCTGGGCGGGGGCGAAGGTCGACAAGGTCGCCGGCATCGAGGCCCGCGGCTTCATCCTCGGTGGCGCGGTGGCGCATCAGCTCTCCGCCGGCTTCGTGCCGATCCGCAAGAAGGGCAAGCTGCCGCACACCACGGTGCGGATTGCCTACTCACTTGAATACGGCATCGACGAGATGGAGATGCATGCCGACGCCGTGCAGCCCGGCGAGCGCGTGATCCTGGTCGACGATCTGATCGCGACCGGCGGCACCGCGGAGGGCGCGGTGAAGCTGCTGCGCCAGATCGGCGCCAATGTGGTCGCCGCCTGCTTCATCGTCGACCTGCCCGACCTCGGCGGCGCGGCCAAGCTGCGCGCGATGGACGTTCCGGTGCGCACGCTGATGGCGTTCGAGGGGCATTGATCTCTTAGCCTCGCCCCGCGTGCGGGGAGAGGCCGGATCGCATCGAAGATGCGATCCGGGTGAGGGGACTCTCCGCGCACTCCAATCTCGGTCGAATTTGCGGAACCAGCCCCTCACCCTGACCCTCTCCCCGCAAGAGCGGGGCGAGGGAGCAGAGTCATCCCCGCTGCAGCAGCATGCTCAATTCGAGATCGCGGAACGTCGTGTAATTCCGCCGGATCCATTGATGCAGCTCGGTCGATGAATCCTTTTCCTGGCGCAGATAGCCGGTGAAGGAGAAGTTCAGCCGGTCGATATAGGTCTTCAGGAACACAGGCAGCGCGCGGAAGCGCAACACCCGGCTGGCGGTCATGACCGGCGGCAGCTCGCCGCGCACCACGAATTCGTTGTCGATGACGATCAGCGCGTTCGGCGGGATCGTGCCGAGCAGCGTCTGGTAGCCACGCACCGAGGCGCGGTCGGTATCGGCGACGTACAGGATGACCGGCGCGACGCGACGGCGCAGCGCCTCCTTCATCAGCCCGATCTCGTCGCACATTTTGAAGAATTCGTCGAAGGCGTGGTAGCCGAGGTCGATCACTTTGCCGATGCCATCATTGACGATGACGCGGTCCATCAGCTGCATCTTGCCGTAGGTGTCGATCACGTCCGCGGTTTCGGTGATCCGCGGCAGGTAGTCGAGCAGCGACGGCTCCTTCAGATTGATGTCGTAGCAGACCACGTCGCCGTTCTTGAGCAGCAGGAATTCGCCGAGCAGCCGCGCGATCAGCGTCTTGCCGACCTGCGGGCGGGGCGAGCAGATGATGTAAACGGGCGTGGACGACATCGCCCGCTATATCAGGCCAAATTTTCGCCTAATCCAGCCCCATCAAGGTCGAAGGTCCGACTATTTTTCGCCTTTGGCCGACTTGGCGCCGACCAGGTCGGTCAGCTTGATCCGGTCGTACTCGCTCCAGACATTGGCGAGCCAGTGCCGGACATAGCCGCGCAGCACGAAGGAGTAGTTGGCGGCGTCGTCGTTGATGCCCTTGTTGGCGACGAATTTCAGGAACGGAACCGAGGAGACCTCGACCTGCTCATAGGCCATTTCGTTGAGCTTCGGGATGGTCAGGTCCACGGCATCCTTGATGCGGTGGAAGTAGGAATTGTAGGTCGCCTGGTCCCACTGGAAGAACTGGGTGTCGTTGATGAAGTTCTTCACCAGGAAATATTTCGCGCCGCTCATGAAGTTGGCGGTTTCGGCGATCTCGTCCAGCGAAGCGATCGACGGGCCGAGGATATGGAACACGGCGAAGGTGATCTGGCCGGAACGCGCCGCGTCGAGGAAGCCGATATCGCGCAGCGAGGCCAGCGCGGGCGACAACAGGCCGGCGCGGACGTCGATCACGGTAACCGAGGGCCCCGAGTTCAGCGTGTCGAAGATCTTCATCTGGTCCGCGGTCGTCGTCATGTCGACGATCTCGGTGATGTCAGGATGGAAGCGCTTCAGCGTGCCGCGCGGCGATTCAGTGTCGAACGCCCGGGTCTGCACGTTATTGGCACTGAAATAGTCTAGGAGCGTCCGCGAGACGGTGGTCTTGCCGACCCCGCCCTTGTCGGCGCCCACCACGATCACAACCGGCTTTGCCATGGAAGTCCCTTAAAGCGCGCTCCCGATCGCGATGGCGATCGGCAAGTCCCCACACTGCTTTGGGCGCGAACATGGCAGAAACGAGGGAGAATTCAATTCCTTAAGGCGCCCACGATGGGTTTGGTGGGAATTTCCTTAATGGACTGAGTAGGCTAGGGCGCGATTAGCGGTGTCGTCCCCAAGGGCCCTGGAGAGGACCCAATGGTCCCTGCGTGGGGTTGTTGCCCGGCAGCGCTGGCGGATTGCTCTTCTGTGTCGGCGGCACATCGCCCCATGGGCCATGGGTCGCCGGCGGAGGCTGGTCGCCCGCCGCGGGCGGCTCATCCTGCGGCTCCGTCTCGTCCGACAGCGCCAGCGGTCCGGGATCGTGGCCGCCGGCGTATTTCACCAGGGCATCGACCCGGGACTTCACCGAAGGATGGGTGGCGAACAGGTCGGCAAACCCCTCGCGCGGATTGTCGACGCAGAGTTCCATCACCGCCGAGGTGGCGTCCGGCAGCTCGCCGCGGTTCTCGATCTTGCGCAGCGCCGAGATCATCGCGTCGGGGTTCTTGGTCAGCTCAACCGATCCGGCATCGGCGAGGAATTCGCGCGAGCGCGACAGTGCGAGCTTGACCACCTGCGACAGCAGCCAGGCCAGCAAGATCAGCGCGACCGCGATGATGATCACGATGATCGCGCCGCCGCCCGAGCCCTTGCTGTCGCGGTCCGAGGAGGATGACGAGGAGCGAGAGGATGAAGACGACCAGCCGCCTCCGCCGCCGCTCGAGTTCCACGACAGGTTCGTGAACAGGCGGAAGAACAGCTCGCCGAAGAAGCCGACCACGCCGGCGATGATCACCGCGATCACCATCAGCTGCACGTCGCCGTTTTTGATATGGGTGAGCTCGTGGCCGAGCACGGCCTCGATCTCCTTATCGTTCAGCGCCTTCAACAGGCCGGTGGTGACGGTGATAGCGTATTGACTCCGGTTCAGTCCGGTCGCGAACGCATTCAGCGCCGGGCTGTCCATCACCTTCAGCTTCGGCATCGGGATGCCGCGCGAGATGCAGAGATTTTCCAGGAGATTGTAGAGCCGCGGCTCTTGCTGCCGCGTCACGCTCTCGCCGCCGGTGACGGCATCGATCATCTTCTGGTGGAAGAAATAGGCGATCACGATCCAGGTCGCTGCCGCGATCGTCGCCCAGGGGAAGGCCGAGACCAGGTCGCGCGAGGCCCGCGTTAGGTAGTAGTCGACGGTGCGGCCGCTATCGATCATCACCTCCGCGACCAGCGCGCCGGCATAGACCAGCACGTAGATCAGCAGGAACAGGCCGGCAAGCAGCAGCATCGAACGAAACTTGTTCGATGCGATATGCGTGTAGAGACCATAGGCGGCCATGGTGCGCGTCCGCTCTCACCGTCATTCCGGGGCGCGCGGCACGCGCGAACCCCAATGCGCAATTGCGCTTTGTGGAATCTCGAGATTAGTGAGTGAGATGAGATTCCGGGTTCGATGCGTTGCATCGCCCCGGAATGACCGAAGGGGCGTCATCTCGAAGGAAGTAATCAGAACTTCACGCTCGGCGCCGCCTCGACCTCCGTGCGGCTGGCGCCGAGGTCGAAGAAATCCTTGCGGGTGAAGCCGAACATGCCGGCGAACAGCGCGGCCGGCATCTGCTGGATGCCGGTGTTGTATTCCTGGACCGCGTTGTTGAAGAAGCGGCGGCTGGCGGCGATCTTGTTCTCGAGATCGGAGAGCTCGGAGGCGAGCTGCTGGAAATTGGCGTTGGCCTTGAGGTCCGGATAGGCCTCCGACAGCGCGATCAGCCGGCCGAGCGCGCCGGAGAGCTGGTTTTCCGCCGCCGAGACCTGGGCCGGGCCCTGCGCCGACATCGCCGAATTGCGCGCCTTGATGACGTCGTCGAGCGTGCCGCGCTCATGTGCGGCATAACCCTTCACCGTCTCGACTAGGTTCGGGATCAGGTCGTGACGCTGCTTGAGCTGCACGTCGATGTCGGCAAAGGCCTGTCCGACCCGCTGGCTGAGCGCCACGAGGCGGTTGTAGGCGCCGAATGCAAACAGCACGAGAAGCACGATGACGCCGATAACGATCCAGCTGGTCGACATGACGGGGCAGCTCCTGATGGACGAGACGGCGGCACCGTAGCCCAAGATCGGGGCGCAGGGCAGCCCGCCGCGGAAAGGTGGGCAAGCGTTAGTCGAAGGTTGGCCGACATCGGTTCAACATATTCCGTCGTCGCGGCGAAGGCCGGGACCCATGCGCCGCGGCCCGTGGTAGGGGCACAAGCGGCGACGGCTTCACTCACAACAAACTTCGGTGGTTATGGGTCCCGGCGAAGGCCGGGACGACGAGATACCGCATCGCCCCAGCGCCAGCGCCGGGCGCTTGCGTATTCGGCTCTGGCGCGGCGCGGGATCCGCGCAACCGATACGCCCTCGGGCGTGCACAGTTTCGCCGCGATCTCGACCTTGCCGACGTCCGGCTGCAGCAGCACGCGCGATGGCCTGTTCTCAACGCGCGCGCGGCTCAGCGCGACATAGGCGAAGCGCTCGTCCTCGAACGGGACGTCGGCGCCCTTGAGCTGCTTGTGCGCGCGCGAGCGCTGCAGGCGCTGCGAGAAGTGGCACCAATCGGGCGCGACCAGCGGACAGCCGCTGTCATGCGGGCAGGGGGCCACGACATGCGCGCCGGCAGCGATCAATCGCGCGCGGAGTGCGATGATCCGCGCGTAGCCGGCGGGCGTACCGGGCTCGACGACCAGTAGCGTATCGCTGGTCTTCGACCACAGCGCATCGGCCAGCGCCCCGCGCTCGGCATCGCCGAGTTCGCCGATCATGTAGCTGGCGACGACGAGGTCGGCGGGCTCGGCCTTGTCGAGCAGGGCGCGCGCCTCGCCGAGTTGATAGCTGGCGTCGTGCAGGCGAATGCTGCCGTGAAACAGCTCCTCGGCGAGCGTCCGCAACGCGCCGTTGGCATCAAGTAGGGTGAAGTCCCGCAGCGACGTTAACGCTTCCGCGGCGGCCCAGGTCACGGTCCCCGGACCGGCACCGACATCGAGCAGGCGCGCCGGCGCGAGGTCCGGCCTGATCTCCGTCAGGGCGTTGAGGCTCGCTGCGACGGCGGCATAGGTCGCCGGCATCCGCGCCAGCGCATAGGCCAGCGCATCGGTCTCCGTCCTGATCGTCGAGGAGCCGCCGCCCTCGCGATAGGTCTGCGAGATCACCGCCGCGCGGCCGGCGGCGTCGCTGCGCGACAGGCCTTCGAGCCTGGCGTTGAGGGCTGCGCGCAGTTCGGCGGGGAGATCGGGTGAGGTCATGTGACGGACTATCCCACGTCATTGCGAGCGGAGCGAAGCAATCCATAGCGCCGCGTGCTGAGGCATGGATTGCTTCGTCGCTATCGCTCCTCGCAATGACGATGCGGAGGCGCGGGTATCCAGAAAATGACGTCGACGCGTAGGTGCTACGCCTAAGCCACGTTCTGGTCGAGGATGTCCACCGCGCCCTGCAGGTCGACCGACACCAGCTGCGACACGCCGCGCTCGGCCATGGTGACACCGAACAGCCGGTTCATCCGCGCCATCGTGATCGGATTGTGCGTGATGATGATGAAGCGTGTCTCGGTCGAGCCGGTCATCTCGTTCAGCAGGGTGCAGAACCGTTCGACGTTGTGGTCGTCGAGCGGCGCGTCGACCTCGTCCAGCACGCAGATCGGCGACGGGTTGGTCAGAAACACCGCGAAGATCAGCGCGAGCGCCGTCAGCGCCTGCTCACCGCCCGAGAGCAGCGAGAGCGTCTGCGGCTTCTTGCCGGGCGGCTTGGCGATGATCTCGAGGCCGGCCTCGAGCGGATCGTCGCTCTCGATCAGATGCAGCGCGGCTTCGCCGCCGCCGAACAGCTCGGTGAACAGCCGCTTGAAGTGGTTGTTAACGGTCTCGAACGAGGTCAGCAGGCGCTCGCGCGCCTCGCGGTTGAGGCTCTGGATGCCCTGGCGCAGCCGCTTGATCGCTTCGACCAGATCGTCGCGTTCGGTGGTCAGCGCGGTGTGCTGGGTCTCGACTTCCTTGAGCTCTTCCTCGGCACGCAAATTGACGGCGCCGAGCCGCTCGCGGTCGCGGCGCAGCTTTTCGAGCTCTTCCTCGACCTGCGTGACCGGCGGCAGCTCCTGGCCGGGTTCGATCTCGGCCATGCCGACGACCGCGCTGGGCTCGACCTCGAGCATGTCGTGGATCTCGCGCTCGATGTCGGCGAGGCGGCGGCGGGTGCCTTCCATACGCTCCTCGGCGCGCGCGGTAGCTTCGCGGGATGAGGACAGCGCTTCGAGCGAGGCCTTGGCGAGGCGATCGGTTTCCGCCATCGCGGCTTCCGCGGTCGCCAGCGCGTCGGCGGCGATGCGGCGATCGCCCTCGGCGTGCTCGATCTCCGTGATCAGCGCGCTGCGCTTCTCGGCGAAGACTTCGGGCGCATTGGCGAGCTCCTCGCGCTCGGCCGACACTTCGGCGATGCGCGCCTCGACGGTCTCGACCTGCGAAGCGGCGCTGGTCTTGCGGTTCTGCCACTCGTTGCGCTCGGCAACGATCGCCTGCACGCGGCGGTCGGCGAGCTCGGCCTCGCGGGCCAGCGCCTGCGCCTCGGCGCGGACTTGTGCCGCGGCCCGGCGCTGGTTGTCGATCTCGGCGCGAACCGCGGCGAGCTGGGCCTCGGTCTCGACACCCGGCGGCAGTTCGGCGAGCGCGGCAGCCGCGCTCTCATATGCGGCTTCGGCCTCGGCGCGGTCGGCGGCGACGCGGCTGTGCGCCTCGGTCAGCGCCGATTTGCGTGCGGCGTGGCGGTTGATCTCGCGCTCGGTGGCGGCATGACGTTCGCGCGCGGCGTCGGCCTCGCGGCGGGCGGCGCGGACGGCTTCGCGCGAGGCACCCTCGGCGGCGGACGCCGAGCGCAATTCCTCTTCAGCCGTCTCCAGCGCCTGGCGCTTGTTGGAGGCATCGATGCGGGCCTGTTCCAGCTCGTGCTCGATGTCGACAAGACGGGCGCGCTCGGCAAGACGGCGGGCGGCGCCGGTCGGGGCATGCGCGTCGGCGACGAAGCCGTCCCAGCGCCAGACGTCGCCTTCGAGCGACACCAGCCGCTGGCCGGTCTTCAGCTGCGACACCAGCGCCGCGCCGCGTTCCTTGGCGACGACGCCGATCTGGGCCAGGCGGCGCGCCAGTTCCGGCGGCGCCTGGACATGGTCGGCCAGCCGCTCGACGCCATCCGGCAGCGCCGGATCTTCGCCGGCCACGCCTATATTGGTCCAGCGCATCGGCGCCGAGGAATCCACCGGCGCATCGAGGTCGTCGCCAAGCACGGCGCCGATCGCCTTTTCATAGCCCTTGGCGACGGTGATGCCGTCGATGATCGGCGGCCACAGATTCTTGGTCTCGCTGGTGACGAGCTTGGAGATGGTGCGGGCTTCCGTCTCGAGCCGCTGCACGCGCTTCTCGGCTTCGGTGAGCGGATTGCGCGAGGCTTCCAGCGTCTGCCGCGCGGCGGCGTGATGCGCCTCGCTGGTCTGCACGGCGGCCTCGGACTCGGCAAGGGTCTGCTGCGCCATCTCCATGGCGGCGGCCAGCGCGTCGATGTCGCCGAGATTGCCGGTCTCCTGCGCGAGCTTGGATTCCTCGGCCTGGACGTTGGCGATCTCCTGATCGAGCCGCGCCAAGCGGTCGCGATGCGTGCGCACGCCGGCTTCGAGCTGATTGCGCTTGGCGGTGAGATCGGCGAGCTGCGTGGTCAGCTCGGAGAACTGGCGCTCGGTCGCGGCCAGGATCTCCTCGGCCTCAGCGACGCGCTCGTCGACGCCGGAGCGCTTCTCGACGCGCGACTTGATCTCTTCCTTCAGCTCTGCGTCTTCGGTGTCGAGCCGCTGCAGCGCGATGTCGGCATCGGAGGTCTGCTGCTGCTCGCGCGCGATGTCCTGGGCGAATTGGGTGAGACGGCGATCGAGCTCGCCGACGCGCTCCTTGGCGCGCTGCTCCTCGCGGTCGAGCATCTCGCGCGTGTTGGTCAGGCGCTGCAGGCCGGCGGCGGCGCGCGCTTCGGCATCGCGCAGCGCCGGCAATTCGGCGGCGCGGATCGCCTGGATGCGGGCGGATTCGGCCTGCTCGCGGGTGCGCTCGGCCATCTCGCGCACGGAGATATCATGGGTCTGCGCGGCGTCGTTGACGTCGGCATTGGCCTCGATCCAGCGCAGATGGAACAGCATGGCTTCGGACTTGCGCACCTTGGCCGCGACCTCGCGGTAGCGGATCGCCTGGCGCGCCTGCTTCTTCAGGCCTTCCATCTGGCCTGTGAGCTGGCCGATCACGTCCTCGACGCGGGTGAGGTTGGTTTCGGCCGCCTTCAGCCGCAGTTCCGCCTCGTGGCGGCGGGCATGCAGGCCGGCCACGCCGGCGGCGTCTTCCAGCACGCGGCGGCGCTGCTCGGGCTTGGCCTGGATGATCTCGCCGATCTTGCCCTGGTGGACCAGCGCCGGCGACCGCGCGCCGGTGGCGGCGTCGGCGAACAGGATCTGCACATCTCTTGCACGGACATCGCGGCCGTTGATGCGGTAGACTGAGCCGGCTTCGCGCTCGATGCGGCGGGAGATTTCCAAGAGCTGGCTGTCGTTCACCGCGGCCGGCGCCGAGCGATCGGAATTGTCGATCGTCATCACGACTTCGGCGTGATTGCGTGCCGGACGGTTGCCGGAACCGGCGAAGATCACCGCGTCCATGTCGGCGGCGCGCAGCGACTTGTGCGAGGTCTCGCCCATCGCCCAGCGCAGCGCTTCGACGAGATTGGATTTGCCGCAGCCATTCGGTCCGACGACGCCGGTCAGGCCCGGCTCGATCATGAAATCGGTGGGTTCAACGAACGACTTGAAACCGTGCAGGCGGAGGCGCGTGAGCTTCATGTACACAAATCTCGTTTGGCCGGGCGCGAATCTCCCTGCCGTGACAATACCATGGAAGGCAATGTCGGTGTGTGGGTGAGTTGCTGCGTGCAGCTCTCATGAGCGGCGACAATGGCGATGCGAGCGCGTCAGGGCAACCGCTTGAGCAAGCTTTTCCCAAGGGATTTGCAGGGTTTTATGGCCCTTGCATGTCCTCGATGATTCGCATCGCGCGAATCAGGTTTTCAACAACCAAATGATGCGACGGCTGCGTGCCGTGATCGCAAATCATCCACAATTATCGTGCCTCGACTCGAAAGCGAGCCACGAAGACGTCAGGTTCGCGGGCTCCCGATCAGCTCTTCAGCAGCGGATCGATGTGCTTGCTGAATTCCTCGAACGAGGTCTCGCCCTTTAGCATCTCGCCGTTGACGAAGAAGGTCGGCGTCGAGTTCACCTTCAGCACCTCGTTGGCGTATTTCTGGTCGGCCGCGATCTTGTCGAGCAGCTTCTGATCCTTCAGGCAGTCCTCGACCTGCTGCTGGGTGAGGCCGGCCTGCTTGCCGATCCGGGTCAGTGTCTCGGTGGTGTTCTTCACCACCCAGTCGTTCTGCTGGCGGAACAACAGGTCGATCACGGCAAAATACTTCGGCGCGTCGTCCTTGGCGATACAGCGCGCCAGCATCGAGCCGGCGGCGGCCTTGATGTCGAGCGGGAATTCGCGGAACACGTAGCGGACCTTGCCGGGGTCGATGTAGGTCGACTTGATCTTCGGGAACACGGTCTCGTTGAAATTGGCGCAGTGCGGGCAGGTCATCGAGGCGTATTCGATGATGGTTACCTTGGCGTCCTGCGGGCCGAGCCCCATGTCCGGCAGCGACTGCGGCTTGGCGACCTCGGCGGCGGTCTGCGCGAACGCGTCGGTGATCAGGCGCAGCGGCGACAGGCCGGCGAGGGCGGCAAGCCCGGTCAGCGAGAGAGCGGTGGTGAAGGCGCGGCGCGTGATGATCAAGGTCAGCTCCCGGATTGGCGCATTCACGCCACAATGAAGGGGTCCCGAAAAAGAAGCCTTCGCTAGCTTGAAACGGCCATTGTGGCAATGCCGCGGTCTTGCGGCGGGCCTGCCGAAAAGCGTCAATTTCGCTTGATCGAGGCACCCAAACGGGCCAGCGCCGCGCGCAGATCGTCGTCCTCGACGGCCGCAAGGTTGGCCGCCTCCCGGGCCACGGTTTTGGCGTCCGGCGGGCGCGGCCGTACCGGGCGGCTGCGGCGCGAGAGCGGCGCCTGTCGGATGGTCAGGCGGCCGACCGCATGCCAGCCGAAGAAGCGGTTCACCCGTTCCAGGATGACTTCGGAGGAGTGCTGGATCTCCAGCGCCATCGGCCCTTCGACCCGCAGCACCAGCGTCGCCGGCTCCTGCGGCTGTCCCTCCACCGGCCGCGGCCACTGCATCTTCAGCGGCTCGCAATAGGCCGCGATCCGCTCGCCCGCGATCTCGGTCCAGCGCGTCACCAATTCGCGCGCGGCAAAGCCCTGCTTGGCATAGGCGTCGGTGAAGACATCGCTGAGCAGGATCGACAGGGGCTTGGCGCTGATCGGGCCGGGTCTGGACATGGGAGGGTTATAGCAGTGGTGGTGATGTGGCTGAAACCGTGTTCATCATTGTGGCGGCGTTTTTCGTGCCGGGCGAAGAAAGACGTGGATGCCCGGGTCAAGCGCGGGCATGACATGGCGAGATGTGGCTTAAGATGCGTTCATGAGTTCTCGCGCTGCCGCCAAAATCAAATCGACCGATCAGCAGGCCGACCGCCCGGCGCGTCTGCTCGCCTGGTATGACCGGCATCGCCGGACGTTGCCGTGGCGCGCGGTGGCGGGGGAGCGGGCCGATCCGTATCGCGTCTGGCTGTCGGAGATCATGCTGCAGCAGACCACGGTACGGGCGGTCGGGCCCTATTTCGAGAAATTCGTGTCGCGCTGGCCCGACGTGACCGCGCTTGGGCGTGCCTCGCTCGACGACGTCCTGAGGATGTGGGCCGGGCTCGGCTATTATTCGCGGGCGCGCAATTTGCACGCCTGCGCGGTCGCGGTGATGGGCGACCACGGCGGGGTGTTTCCGGACACCGAGGAGGGCCTGCGCGCGCTGCCCGGCATCGGGCCGTACACCGCGGCCGCGATCGCCGCCATCGCCTTCGACCGCCGCACCATGCCGGTGGACGGCAACATCGAGCGCGTGGTCAGTCGGCTCTACGCCATCGAGGAGGCGCTGCCGCAGGCCAAGCCGCTGATCAAAGAGATGGCGGCGACATTGCTCGGCCCGTCCCGCGCCGGCGACAGTGCTCAGGCGCTGATGGATTTGGGCGCGACGATCTGCACGCCGAAGAAGCCGGCCTGCGCATTGTGTCCGCTGAATGACGACTGCGCGGCGCGCACGCGCGGCGATCAGGAAACGTTCCCGCGCAAGGCACCGAAGAAGAGCGGCATCTTGCGCCGCGGCGCGGCCTTCGTGGTGACGCGCGGCGGCGAGCTTCTGGTGCGCTCGCGCGCGGAGAAAGGCCTGCTCGGCGGCATGACCGAGGTGCCGGGATCGCAATGGCTGGCCGAGCAGGAGGACGCGGCGGCGCTGGCGCAAGCGCCGGACCTGAAGGGCGTCACGCGCTGGCACCGCAAGGCGGGCGTTGTCACCCACGTGTTCACGCACTTCCCGCTGGAGCTCGTCGTCTACACTGCCAGCGTGCCGCCGCGGAGCCGCGCGCCGGATGGCATGCGCTGGGTGCCGGTGGCGACGCTGGACGGCGAGGCGTTTCCGAACGTGATGCGCAAGGTCATCGCGCATGGGCTCGATCTCTGACGATGCGATGAATCACATCATCGGCTCATTTTTTTGAGCATGATTTTTTCGGAAAACCGGTTCCCACTTTTCCGGATCATGCTCTGACCTGCTGACACCATGCTGGCAGCAGGGCTTCGCTATCACCTCCGGAAACCGGAGGCCGCCATGATCGTAACCGCACTCGACCGCATTCCGATGCCGCCCGTCGCAAAGCTACTGGGTTGGCACGTGGTCGACGCCCGTCCGCAGGAGGGCTGGATCAGGATCGTGTTCGACGGCAAGCCGGAGTTTTGCAATCCGGCCGGCTTTATCCAGGGCGGCATGCTCTCGGCGATGCTCGACGATACGATGGGGCCGGCGGTGTTCGTGATGACCGAGGGCCGGCTCTTCACCACGACCATCACGATGACCGTGAATTTCCTGGCGCCGGCAAAACCCGGGCCGATCACCGGCGAGGCGACGGTGACGCAACTCGGCAAGACCATCGCCTTCGTCGAGGGAAAGCTGAGCGCCGCCGACGGCACACTGCTCGCGACCGCGAGCAGCAGCATCCGCCTGGTGGAGGCGGCGCGCGCGCTGCGATGAAGCCGCGCCTGCATTGGTAAGTCCGTCATGCTGAGGTGCGAGCGGAGCGAGTCTCGAAGCATGCATGGCCACCGGCCGGGCCGTGCACCCTTCGAGACGCCGCTTCGCGGCTCCTCAGGGTGACGGTGATACATAGTGCGCCGCGCTACAACTCAGCCTGCCCGCTGCACGATCGGCGGCTTGGCGTTCAGTCCCTCGACCTGGAAACCGGCGACGCGCTTGTAGTTGGCGGCGATGTCTTCCAGCTCCTGCTGCGACAGCACGTCGGTGACGACCTTGAAGCCGTCAGGCGCGCGCTCCTCGACCAGCTGCATCACCTGCTCCGGGCCGTTGCGGCGATTCAGCATCACGAGGTCCGCGGTCGCAGGCCGCCGCTCGGCCTCATAGGCCGCGAGTGCCGCCTGCGTCGGGCCATGCGCCAGAATCTCGCGCGTCAGCACGCGCGCATCCAGGATCGCCTGCGAGGCGCCGTTGGAGCCGATCGGATACATCGGATGCGCGGCATCGCCCATCAGCGTGACGCGGCCAAAGGTCCATTGCGGGATCGGATCGCGATCGACCAGCGGATATTCGTAGGCATGCGGACAGTTCCGGATCAGGCCGGGGACATCGAGCCAGTCGAAATTCCAGCTCTCGAACCACGGCAGGAACTCGTCGAGCTTTGCGGTCCGGTTGTAGTCCTCGCGGCGCCATTGATAGGTCGGCGGCATGTGTCGCTCGGCGACCCAGTTGATGTCGAACTTGCCGTCGGGGCCTGCCTCCTTCGAGATCGGGTAGCAGACGAATTTCAGGATCTCGTGGCCGGCCATGATCATGGTGCGGCCGGTCAGGAAGGCATCGCCGCGGGTGATGCCGCGCCACAGGATGCGGCCGTTCCAGATCGGCGGCCCCTCCTGCGGATAGAGCTTCTCGCGCACCGCCGAATGGATGCCGTCGGCGGCGATCAGCACCACGCCGTCATAGCTGCCGGCGGGCTTGCCGGTGGCGCGATCGATGAAATCGGCGCGGACGCCGTCGGCGGTCTCGGTCCAGCCGGTGAGGTGATGGCTGGTGAGAATGTTCGCAGCCCCCAGCCGTTCGGTCGCGGCATCGAGCAGCAGCTGTTGCAGCCGGCCGCGATGGATCGAGAATTGCGGCCATTTATAGCCGGCCTCGAGCCCGCGCGGCTCGCTCCAGATCGGCTTGCCGTGCTTTGAGAAATAGGCGAGCTCGCGGGTGCGCACCGCAGAAGCGTCGAGCACATCGTGCAGGCCGAGCTCGATCAGTTCGCGCACCGCATGCGGCAGCACGTTGATGCCGACGCCGAGCGGCCGCAGCTCGGGCACGCTCTCGAAGACGCGGGCCGGCACGCCGATCTGGTGCAGGCTGAGCGCCAGCGTCAGCCCGCCAATTCCGCCACCTGCAATGAGCACAGTCATAAAAAATCCTCTCAATTGGCCATGGTCATCGCACGACGGCACCGCCGCGGGCAAGGTCCGCGGCGCGCGGGGTGGACGGCCAAGGGGGCTGCCGCTAACCTCCGCGCCGTCAGAACAAGAACCAGAGCCGCGTTCGCAACGAACCGACAAGGCTCGGAGAGGACAGCAACATGCTCAAGTTCTATTTTGCCCCCGGCACCTGCGCGCTCGCGTCCCACATCGCGCTGGCCGAGGCCGGCGCGCCCTACACGACCGAGAAGATCGACTTCAAGACCAACCAGCAGAACAGCCCGGAATACCTGAAGATCAATCCGAAGGGCCGCGTGCCCACTTTGGTGACCGATCGCGGCGTGCTGACCGAGACGCCGGCGATGCTGGCCTATATCGCGCAGAGCTTTCCGCAGGCGAAGCTCGCGCCCGACGACGCCTTCGAATTCGCCAGGCTGCAGGCCTTCAACTCCTATCTGTGCTCGACGGTCCATATCTGTCACGCCCACAAGATGCGCGGTCCGCGCTGGGCGACGCAGGAGACGTCGTTCGCCGACATGAAGGCGATGGTGCCGAAGACCATGGGCGCCTGCTTCAACCTGATCGAGCGCGACATGCTGAAGGGCCCGTGGGTGATGGGCGAGAACTACACCGTCGGCGATGCCTATCTCTACACGCTGACCCTGTGGCTCGACGGCGACGGCGTCGACATCGCAACGCTGCCCAAGGTGAAGGCGCATCGCGCGGCGATGGAGGGCCGCCCGGCGGTGCAGAAGGTGCTGGCGGAGCAGAGGGCGTAAGGCCCAAAAATTCGGTGTCGTCCCGGGCAAGCGCAGCGCGACCCGGGACCCATAACCACCAACGATCGTTGTTACGCGACGCCGGGGCCGCAGCTCACTCTCACAACGCAACCCTGTGGTTATGGGTCCCGGCCTTCGCCGGGACGACGTGTGGAGAGAGCTGGGCTACACCTTCCCCGTCTCCAACTCGCGTCCGGTCTCCAGCATCAGCTTGCGCAGCCAGAGCGAGCCCGGATCCATCTGCGCCCTTGTCGGATAGAACATGTGCTGCTCGTCGATCCCTGGATCGAGCGGCGGCGTCACCGTCATCAACGACAATTGCTTCGACAGCGCCGAGATCAGCCGGCGCGGCACAAAGGCGACGAGGTCGGTGCGCGCGGTGACGTGCAGCGCCTCGATATAACCCGGCACCACCAGCGCGATCCGCCGCTCGATGCCCTTGGCGCGCAGCCAGCTGTCGATCAGGTCCTCGTTCTGGCCGCGGATGATCACGGCGACATGGCGCGCGGCGAGGAAGGCCTCGCAATTCTTCAGCTTCGTGCCGACGCCGTGGCCGCGCCGCACCGCGAGTGCATCGCTGTCGGTGTAGAGCCGCTGGCGGTGAAAGCCCTTGAAGGAGTCGCCGATCGAGATCACGAGATCGATGGTGCGGGCGAATTCGGGCGTGAAGATCGCAGGTCCCCGCCACGGCACCACGTCGATGGTGACGTTCGGCGCGATCTGCGTCACCTTCTCCATCAGCGGCGGCATCAGGAGCTCGACCGCGAGGTCGGGCATCATCAGGCGAAAGTGCCGGTCGCTGCGCGCGGCGTCGAAATCGTCGGAGACGAACAGCGCGCGCACCTGGTCGAGCGCATGGGCCAGCGGCGAGCGCAATGCCTGCGCCCGCGGCGTCAGCTCCATCCGCGCGCCGGTGCGCACCAAAAGCGGATCGCCGATCAGGTCGCGCAGCCGCTGCAGCGCGTGGCTGGTCGCCGGTTGCGACAGATTGAGCCGCATCGCCGCGCGGCTGACATTGGCTTCGCGCAGCAGGGCGTCGAGCGCGACCAGCAGATTGAGGTCAAGCGAATTCAAATTCATCGAGTGAATATATATCATACTACCTATCGATTGGAAGAATGCGCGCAGGCGCCGCAGGATTGCGGGCAAGGCGTTTTTCACGAGAGCCGAAGACCGCATCGCGTGAGGAAACGCCTGAAATCAGGGTCTATCAATCGCAAGGAGACGCGCCATGAGCGCAGCCGACAACAAGAAACTGGTGCAGGAGATGTTCGTGATCGCAGGCAGTCCCGATCCTGCGGTGCGCGAGAACTCGCTGTTCATGGCAACGCTTGCCGACGACGCGATCTGGACCGTGACCGGGCAATATTCCTGGTCGCGTACGTTCACCGGCAAGCAGTCGATCATCAACGATCTGCACGGCCATGTCCGCTCGAAACTGGTCGAGCGCGGCCGCACCGTCGCCCATCGCATCATCGCCGACGGCGACATCGTCGTGATCGAGGCCAAGGGCGACAACCTCACCAAGCAAGGTCAGCGCTACGACAACGACTATTGCCTGGTGTTCCGTTTCGACGGTGGTCGGATCAAGGAGGTGCGGGAATATTGCGACTCGGTCCTGACCGAGAAGGCGCTCGGCGCGTTTCCGGCGTAGCGGTCCGCCGCTAACGGGCGGCACAAACGAAGACGGCGCCCATCCGGGCGCCGTCGTCTTGCCGTCGTGTGGATTGGCTTACGCCACCTTGGACTTGAGGTGGCCGAACATGATGTCGCGCGCCGCGTCGTCCATCTCGGCCTTGAAGGTGTGCTTGTCCTTCAGCGCGATCGCGCGCGCCGCCGCCGGCCGCGCCGAGATCTCGTCGACCAGCCGCTTGACGTTCGGATATTTGGCGTAGCCTTCCTCGCCGAGGATGAACGCCGCCATCCGCGCCCAGCCCCAGAACGCCATGTCGACGATCGTGTAGCTGTCGCCGACCATGTAGCGCTGTTTCGCCAGGTGATCGTCGAGGATCTTGTAATGGCGGTGCGCCTCGTACTGGTAGCGGTTGTTGGCGTAGTCGAGATCCTTCGGCGCGAAGTGCTTGAAGTGCACGGCCTGGCCGGAATAGGGGCCGAGGCCGGTCGCGATGAACATCAGCCAGGACAGCGTCGCGGCGCGATTGGCCGGCGTATTGGCGGGCAGGAACTTGCCGTGCTCCTCGGCGAGGTAGAGCAGGATCGCGTTCGAATCGAACACCAGCACGCCGTCATCGTCGATCGCCGGCACCTTGCCGTTCGGGTTGACCTTGAGGAATTCCGGCGCGAACTGCTCGCCCTTGCGGGTATCGACCGGGATCGCCTCGAACGGCAGGCCGGACTCTTCGAGGAACAGCGCGACCTTGTTCGGGTTCGGCGCACCATTGAAATAGAATTTGATCATGAAGGGACTCCCTTGGTTCTTGTAGCCGGCGAGATCGCGACGCGGCGGGGAAGGCCGCAGACCGGCTCCTCTTGCGCAAATTTCACGCCGCGGCGCAAGCGACGAGTTTGTGAATCAGGGTCGCGTGGCGCGCTGGTCAGCCGGCCCAAAAGAAGCCCAGGATACCCGCGACGACCAGCGCGATGCCCGCGACGTCCAGCGCGGCGGCGGAGCGGGTCGCAGCACGCAAATGGGAGACCTGCGCCGCGCGTTCTGATCCCCGCGCGTAGCCATGGACGATGATCTCTTCATTGAACTCGCCATGCGCCTCGAGGGCGAGCGTCAGGCCGACGCAGACGAGCAGGATGCCGAAAATGATCAGGCCGAAGAATCCGAGCAGGCCGATCAGCAGCATCGGAAACATGCCGAGCAGGAAGACCGGCAGCAGCGGCACCAGCAGCAATGTCTCGGATTGTCTGCGCATCGGGCGACCAGTCGAAGCGGCAAGTGGTGGGACCGAATCTAGTCCCGCCGTCGCGGCGCAACAAGGCGGGCCGCATTCAAGACGGCGTCATCTTTCCCAACGTGTCATTCCCCGGTGCGCAATTGCGCATCTGAGGGCGCCGGGAAGCGGCGAGCCCGGAATGACGAGGAAGATTAGTCGGCTTGCCTCAGCCCGCCGCCATCTCGGAGCGGATCTCGGCGCGCAGCTCGTCGATCAGCCGCAGGCCGCTCTTGGTCTCGACGTGCCAGAAGGTCCAGCCGTTGCAGGCGCCGGAGCCCTGCGCGACCGCGCCGATGCGGTGGATCGAGCCGACCTTGTCGCCGAGCATGATGGCGCCATCGGCGCGCACCAGGGCGCCGTGGCGCTTCTTGGCGTCGACCAGCCTGGCGCCCGGCACGATCATGCCGCGTTCGATCAGTTCGGAGAACGCCACCCGCGGTGCCTCGCGCGCGGTCATGAACGGCGCCAGCGTTGCTTCCGGCAGCGGCTCGATCGCGGCGATGCGCGCCTCGGCGGCGGCGGCATAGGCCTTGTCGCGCTCGAAGCCGATATAGCTGCGGCCGAGGCGCTTGGCGACGGCGCCGGTGGTGCCGGTGCCGTTGAACGGATCGATCACGAGATCGCCGGGCTTCGAGGACGACAGCAACACGCGGGCGAGCAGCTGCTCGGGCTTCTGCGTCGGATGCACCTTCTTGCCGTCGCCGTCCTTGAGGCGCTCCTCGCCGGTGCACAGCGGGATCAGCCAGTCGGAGCGTGCCTGCACGTCCTCATTGGACGCCTTCAGCGCTTCGTAATTGAAGGTGTAGCCCTTGGCCTTCTCGTCGCGCGCGGCCCAGATCATGGTCTCGTGCGCATTGGTGAAGCGGCGGCCGCGGAAGTTCGGCATCGGATTGGACTTGCGCCACACGATGTCGTTCAGGAGCCAGAAGCCGAGGTCCTGCATGATCGCGCCGACGCGGAAGATGTTGTGATAGGAGCCGATCACCCACAGCGTTGCCGACGGCTTCATCACGCGGCGGCAGGCCAGCAGCCAGGCGCGGGTGAAATCGTCGTAGGCGGCGAACGACGAGAACTTGTCCCAGTCGTCGTTGACGGCATCGACATGCGACTCATCGGGGCGCTTGAGGTCGCCCTTGAGCTGCAGATTGTAGGGAGGATCCGCGAAGACCAGGTCGACCGAGCCGGCCTGAAGCTTCGACAATTCGGCCACGCAATCGCCAATGACGATGTGGCTCGATGGGGCACTCTCAAATTTAGTGCGGGGCGCCCTTGCAGACGCCCCGCGACGCGACACTACCATGACTCAAGAACTCTGACTCAGGCGACGCTGTCGGCGACGCGGGACTAAACAACCGACTGGCGTCACATTGACCCGGCAAAGTAAAAATCGACTTAATTGGAAATCTTCATGCAAAAGATTGCAGCATCTTTTGCGCGGCACGTCGCGATGCCACCGGCGTTGTGCTGCAACATCAGCGCGTTCGGCGAAAAAATTTGCGGATCATCAAACCGGCACGATTCGCGCGGTAAATTTGCGCTCATTGGCAACCGTTTGCACCGCAAGGGATGCGCCTCTTCCGGACTAGGCAATTATTGCCGGGCAGGATATTGATTAACAGAATGGAAATTTTAAGTTGGAGTGTCCCGCGTCGGGTCGCCGACTGGAATGAAGGGAAACCACCATGCGCTATGATGATTTCCGCCGCAGCGACGACATCGAAGATCGTCGCGATGAAGGCGGGATGGGCGGAGGGGGCGGTGGCGGCTTCGGCGTTCCGATGGGTGGTGGCGGGCTCGGCATCGGCACCATCATCGTGCTCGGCTTGCTCGGCTATGCCTTCGGCATCGACCCGCGCATCCTGATCGGCGGCGCCGAGATTCTCACCGGCGGCGGCCAGGCGCCGACCTACCAGACCGACCGGCAGTCGTCAGGCGGCCAGGCCAAGCGCGGCGCCCCGACCGACGAGATGGGCAGCATGATCGCCGGCATCCTGGGTGAGATCGACGATCGCTGGAGCGAGATCTTCAAGGCCAGCGGGCAGACCTACACCGGTCCGAAGATCGTGCTGTTCCGCAATGCCACGAATGGCGGCCGCTGCGGCATGGCGCAGTCGGCGATGGGACCGTTCTACTGCCCGCCGGACAAGACCATCTTCCTCGACACCGGCTTCTTCCGCGAGGTCGAGACGCGCTTCCGCGGCTGCTCGGGCAACGCCTGCAAGTTCACCGCGGCCTATATCATCGCGCATGAGGCCGGCCATCACATCCAGAACCTGCTCGGCATCATTCCGCGCGTGAATCGGCTGCAGCAGCAGGCCGGCAGCAAGGCCGAGGCCAACGCGCTGCAGGTCAAGGTCGAGCTGCAGGCCGATTGCCTTTCCGGCGTCTGGGTCAACCGCGAGGAGAAGAAGCGGCCGGGCTTCCTCGAGGCCGGCGACATCGACGCCGCGCTGACCACCGCGAACGCGATCGGCGACGACACGCTGCAGCGGCAGGCGACGGGCAGGGTGGTGCCTGATTCCTTCACCCACGGCTCCGCCGCGCAGCGCAAGGAGTGGTTCATGAGGGGCTACCAGCAGGGCACCGTGCAGGCCTGCAACACGTTCGGCGGTAGCTTGTAGCCGTGTGCCGGTAGCGTCATCCCCGGATGAGCGCGAACGCGCTCACTCGGGATATGTTCGCCTGTTGGCGAGCCTCGAAGGATGACGGAGCCCGTGGCCCATCCTGAGGTGCTCGCCCAGTGATGCAAGTGCACCGCGAGGCGAGCACCTCAGGATGTCGTCAGCGGGATGGAAAGAGGTGCAAATGTCCTCACTCGACGAATCCAAATCATTCATCCCGCTCAATATCGCGGTACTGACGATTTCCGACACCCGCTCGCTGGCGGATGACAAGTCGGGCACCACGCTGGCCGACCGTCTCACCGCGGCCGGCCACAAGCTCGCGGCGCGCGAGATCGTCACCGACGATGTCGAGGCGATCAGAGCCGTGATCCGGCGCTGGATCGCCGATCCCGCTGTCGATGCCGTCATCACCACCGGCGGCACCGGCTTCACCGGCCGCGACGTGACGCCGGAGGCGGTCGAGCCATTGTTCGAGAAGCGGATGGACGGCTTTTCGATCGCCTTCCACATGCTGAGCCACGCCAAGATCGGGGCGTCGACTGTCCAGAGCCGCGCCACCGCTGGCGTTGCGGGCGCGACCTTCGTCTTCTGCCTGCCCGGCTCGCCCGGCGCCTGCCGCGACGGCTGGGACGGCATTTTGGCGGCGCAACTCGACTACCGCACGCGCCCCTGCAATTTCGTCGAGATCATGCCGCGGCTGGATGAACATCTGCGCCGCCCGAAGGCGAAAGGCGCGAGCGCTTAGCCTCCCTCATTCCGGGGCGTGCGAAGCGCGAACCCGGAATCCAGAGATTGTGGCGCGAGATGCCGGGTTCGATGCTGCGCATCGCCCCGGAATGACGCCGGAGGGTAAAGAGAGGTAAAGAGCCCTACAACTCCAGCTCCCAGGTCTCGCCGACTAGGTCGACGCCAAAGCTGTGGTGCTTTTCTTCCTTGACCCGCTCGAAGCCGGCACGGGCGTAGATGCCGCGCGCGGCGACCAGGATGCTCTGGGTCCACAGCGTCATCTTCTTGTAACCCTTCTCGCGCGCGGCGCGGATGCATTGCTCGACCAGTGCGCGGCCGACGCCGAGCCCGCGCGCCTTTTCTTCCACCAGCAGCAGGCGCAGCTTGGCGACCCCGTCGCCGCCGTCGACCAGGAAGACCGAGCCGACCGGCTCGCCGTCGACCTCCGCGATCCAGCAATGCTCGCGCGCCGGATCGAACGATCGCAGAAACTGCGCGCAGATCTCGGCCACCAATGCCTCGTAGCTAATGTCCCAGCCATACTCCTCCGCGTAGGCTTGTCCCTGCCGCGAGACGACCCAACCCATGTCGCCGACGCGATGGCTGCGCAGCAGGAAGCCGACCGGTTTCTCGGCCGGCGGCTCCAGCGATTGCTCGATCGTGCCCATGGCGCGCACCACCGCGGCGCGACGGTCGCCGTCCATCTGCTTCAATAGCGTCCCGACCTCGCTGCGCGAGCGGCAGTCGAGATCGGCGGCAGCAGTGCGGCCCTTGGCGGTGAGGGCCACCTCGTTGACGCGCTTGTCGGCCTTCGATGGCTTCCGCGTCACGATCTGGCGCCTTTGCAGCGCCGCCAGCGTGCGGCTGACGAAGCCGGCATCGAGGTCGAGATCGCGCACCAGATCGGTTGCGGTGCAATTTTCGCGGTGCGCGAGCTCGTAGATGATCCGCGCTTCCTGCAGCGTGAATGGTGAGTGCAACAGCTTCGGCTCGATGATGCCGAGCTTGCGGGTATAGAACCGGCTGAAGCCGCGGACCGCGGCGACCTGGCTCTCGAGCGTGGTGTCATGGAAGTTTGATTTCATCAAGCATACTATTTGACGGAATCAAATAATCCGCAAGCGCTTTGTTCAGGCCACCATGATCCGGCTCCGCAGCATGGTGCGGGAGGAACGGCCGAGCCGGCGCAGCAGGCGCGCCTCGGAGCGGCGGGCATCGGGCCGGTAGCCGCCGATCCGCTCGTAATGCTCGCGCGCGATCAAAAGGCCCTGTTCGGCCGAGGGCCCGGTGATCATCCGGGCAACGAATTTGAGGCCGTCGCGCAGGCCCGGGTCGGTGTAGGGTGCGCGGGCGTAGCGGAAGATGCCGGCGCGGTCCTTGCCGCTGGCCGCCACCATCTGGATGAACTGGGTGGTTTCCTCGATCCAGCCGGCATCGAGCACGGCGCCCGGATGCAGGAACATCAGCCAGGGCGACCGCGCCTGCCGCGCGCCTGCCGCAAGCGCGGCGGCGCGCGTGCCCTCGAAGCGCAGGAAGCGGCAGCCGGCGACGTCGGCGACGCGCTCCATCACATCGCTGTGGCTGCGGTCGACCAGCAGCACTTCGCGGATGACGCCCGCGGCCGCGCCCGGCACCAGCGCCGCCAATGTTACGACCGCGGTGCGCTCGACGCCGTCGGTTGGAATGATCACGCTCAGCATGATTTTGAGGCTTCGATGGCTCAAACGGTGGAGAAACTCCGGCCGTGTTATCACCTTGTCATATTCAAAGCAGCCTGTTCGCCTGCAGAATTTTGTAGCAAGGTTTTGTGGAATTTCTCCGTTCATGTTCTTGATTTGTTCTCGTGCTGTGTTAGCTTCAAAGCATGAGCCGAGCATCCTCTCATGCCCTCAAGCACCCGCCGGTAACGGCGCCCTCCGATAACCCGGCGGGTGCACCTTCCCCTTTTCCCGAGCTTGCGGTCGCGATCGAGCGCGAGCGGCGGCGCGGCCGCGGCGCGCAGTCCAACGCCAGCGGCCGCTACGAGGCCGAGGCGCGCGTTGCCTTCGACGACGGCTGGCAGAGCCTCGAGGACCTGCCGCCATTTGCGACCAGCGTGGCGCTCGACACCTCGCGCAAGGTGATCACCCGCAACGACTCGCCCGACATCGGCTTCGACCGCTCGATCAATCCGTATCGCGGCTGTGAGCACGGCTGCGTCTATTGCTTCGCGCGGCCGACCCACGCCTATCTCGGCCTGTCGCCGGGGCTGGACTTCGAATCGAAGCTGTTCGCCAAGCCGGACGCACCCGCGCTGCTCGAGAGGGAGCTGGCGGCACCGGACTACGAGGCGCGGATGATCGCGATCGGCACCAACACCGATCCCTATCAGCCGATCGAGCGCGACCGGAAGATCATGCGCGGCATCCTCGAGGTGCTGGAGCGCGCCGGCCATCCGGTCGGCATCGTCACCAAGTCGGCGCTGGTCACCCGCGACATCGACATCCTGGCACGTATGGCCAAGCGCAATCTCGCCAAGGTCGCGCTCTCGGTGACGACGCTCGACCCGAAACTCGCCCGCACCATGGAGCCGCGCGCCTCGACCCCGCCGAAGCGGCTCGAGGCGATCAAGCGGCTCACGGATGCCGGCATCCCGACCACGGTGATGGTCGCACCCGTGATCCCGGCGCTGAACGATTCCGAGATCGAGCGCATCCTCGATGCCGCCGCACATGCCGGCGCCAGGGAGGCGAGCTATGTGCTGCTGCGGCTGCCGCTCGAGGTGCGCGATCTGTTCCGCGAATGGCTGATGGCCAACTATCCCGATCGCTACCGTCACGTCTTCACGCTGATCCGCGACATGCGCGGTGGCCGCGACTACGACTCGCAATGGGGCACGCGGATGAAGGGCACCGGCCCGATGGCCTGGATGATCGGCCGCCGCTTCGAGATCGCCTGCGAAAAGCTCGGCCTCAACAAGCGGCGGACCAAGCTGACCACCGATCACTTCGCCAAGCCGAAGCGCAGCGGGCAGCAGCTGAGCTTGTTTTAGGTGCCAGCAAAGTGATGATCGTCATTGCGAGGAGCGAAGCGACGAAGCAATCCATGCATCCGAATATGTGGAACAATGGATTGCGTCGCTTCGCTCGCAACGACGGGAAAGGTAAACATGAGTAACGCCGCGACCGCACGCTTCACCGTCCTCACGCTGGGCGTCAGCGACATGCGCGCCAGCATCGGCTTTTATGAATCGCTCGGCTTCTCCAGGAAGATGCGCGCGACCGGCGAGGAGGTCGCCTTCTTCGAGACCGGCGGCACCGTGCTCGGCCTGTTCCCGTGGCATCTGCTCGCTGCCGATGCCGGGCTGCCGGATCAGCCACGGCCTTCAGCGTTCCGCGGCGTCGCGATCGCTTGGAACTGCAACGACGACGCCGAGGTCGATCGTGTGATGGCGTTCGCGCTGTCGAAAGGCGCCAGGCTGCTGAAACCCGCGCAGCCGACCAGCTATGGCGGCTATTGCGGTTATTTCGGCGATCCCGACGGCCACGCCTGGGAAGTGGTGCGCGCGCCGGGCTTTGAGGTTCGCGACGACCGCCGGGTGTCAATCCCCGATTAGAGCGCCGATCCCGATTAGGGTGGCGGATTGAATAACGGGGAAGGGCGCCAGGTTCCCGGTTGCGCCGCGGGCCGGGCTTGATCACGATCCCCGCATGATTCGGGACAAGTCCAATCGCACGTCAAAGACCGCGTCGAAGAAGAAGCCGGCCGAGCCGGCCAAGCCGGACAAGCGCGTCATCGTGGTGACGCGGCCGAGCTTTCGGCGCGAGCGCGCGCTGATCAAGCGCGGCGTCTGGCCGGTCGCCGGCTGCGACGAGGCCGGGCGCGGGCCGCTGGCGGGTCCGGTGGTCGCCGCCGCCGTGGTGCTGGACCCAAATCGGATACCCAAGGGCCTCGATGATTCGAAGCGGCTGACCGTCGAGCGCCGCGAGGAACTGTTCGAGGAAATCTGCGCGACAGCAGCGTTCTCGGTCGCGGTGGCGTCACGGGCGCGGATCGACCGCGACAACATCCTGCGCGCCTCGCTGTGGGCGCTGGCGCGCGCGGTGCATGCGCTGCCGGAAATGCCGAAGCATGTCTTCGTCGACGGCCGCGACAAGCTCGCCACGCCCTGCGACTGCGACGCCGTGATCGGCGGCGACGGCATCGTGGCCTCGATCGCGGCGGCCTCGATCATCGCCAAGGTGACGCGCGACCGCCTGATGTGCGCGCTGGCGCTGGATTGCCCCGGCTACGGCTTCGAGCAGCACAAGGGCTATGCCGTCCCCGAGCACCTCGAGGCGCTCGACCGGCTCGGCCCCAGCAGCCATCACCGTAGCTTCTTCGCTCCCGTCGTCGCGGCGCGGCTGAAGCATTTCCCGGTCCCGGCGGAGCCCGACCTGTTCACGGTGGACGCCGAAAGCGAAGCCGCGGCATCCGAAGCGGCGTAAAGCGCGGCGGCGCCGCACTCTCGGTGTCATCGCCCGGCTCGCCGCCTCCGCTAAAGCTTCGGCGCGCCAGGGGGCCCTGGCCTCGTCGAAGCCTTGGCGAAGACGGGACCGGGCGATCCAGTATTCCAGAGACCGTTGTGCTCAAGCCTGGCCGCCGCGGCGTACTGGATGACCGCCTTCGCGGGGCATGACAGCGATGTTTGACTTTGCACCGTGGACACATCCAGCCCGGTTGCCTCCATCGCCGCCGCCGTTTATCAAAAAACCTCGGGATCAGATGGCGCCGCTTGATACGGGTGGCTGGGGCATTTCAGGCGTTTCATGCGGTTTACCTCCCTGGTTGTCGAACTGATCCGCGCCCGGCCGCGCCTCGTGGTCTGGATCGTGGTGCTGGCGCAGGCCGCGATCTGGCTGTTCCTGCCGGCCATCTTCTACGGCAGTCCGCCCGGCAACCTCGCCACCATCCTCGCCTTCGGCCGCGAATATCAGGTCGGCACCGACATGGGGCCGCCGCTCGCGTTCTGGCTCGCCGACATCGCCTTCCGCGCCGTCGGGAATCACGTGTTCGGCGTCTATCTCCTGGCGCAGATCTGCGAGATCGTCACCTTCATCGCCTTCTACGCCTTGGCGCGCTCCATCGTCGGTGGCCCGCAGGGCGTGCTGGCAGTGCTGCTGTCGATGACGGTCGTGGTGTTCTCCTCGCCAAGCGTCGAGTTCGGTCCGCTGATCCTGGCGCGCCCGCTCTGGGCGCTGCTGTTGCTGCATTCCTGGCAACTGATCGGGCAGAACCGGCGCAGCGCCTGGTTCGCCTGGTCGATCGATTGCGGCCTCCTGCTGCTGACGACGCCGGCGGCGATCGGCATGATCCTGCTCGTGACCGGCTTTGCGCTCGCAACCGAGCGCGGGCGGCGCATGCTCAAATCGGTCGATCCGATCTACGCGCTGCTCGTCATCATCGTGCTGGCGCTGCCCTACCTGATCTGGATGCTCCGCGCCGACGTCCTGGCGCTGCCGGCCTTGCCGGCACTCGCCGATCTCAAGGCGCGCGCGCTGCGCTGGGGCGTGGTGCTCGGCGGGCTGATCGTGGCGACCGCCGCGATCGCGCTGCTGGCGATCCTCAATTCGCGCTGGTTCGCCGGCAAGACCGAGGATGCCCCGATCATCAACCGCCCGCCGGTCAGTCCGCTGGCGCGGCAATTCGTGTATTTCTTCGCGTTTGCGCCGGCGATCGCGAGCAGCTTCGTCTCCGCGCTGTTCAATCTCGATCGCGCCTTCGGCGGCGCCGGAGTGGCGCTGTTGATGTCCGGGCTTGCCGTCGTGGTCGCGACCGGCGAACTGATCCCGCTCAGGCGGCAGCGGCTGCTGCGTTCGGTCTGGGCCTTGGCGGTCGCGGCGCCTGCAGCGCTCGCGCTGGCGGCGGCGCTGTTCCTTCCCTGGACCAGCACCACGGAGGCGTCCACCTCGCTGCCGGCAGCCGCGATGGGCCGCTTCTTCGATGACAGCTATGAGCGCCGCACCAACCAGCGCCTGCGCGCGGTGGCCGGCGATCCCGAACTTGCCAGCCTGATTGCGATGAACCGCCGGCGCCCGCATCTCTTGCTCGACGCCACGCCGCAGCGGACGCCGTGGCTGTCGGTCGCAAAATTCAACGAGACCGGCGGCGTCGTGGTGTGGCGCGCACAGGACACCGCCGGCACGCCGCCGCCCGACATCGCGCAGCGCTTCCCCGGCCTCGTGCCGGAAGTGCCGCGTTCGTTCGACCGGCTGGTCAACGGACGGCAGCCGGTGCTGCGGATCGGCTGGGCGATCGTGCGGCCGAAAGGGACGTGATTTGACGTGACGTGGAGCCGTAGCCCGGATGAAGCGGAGCGAAATCCGGGGCCGCCCTTTTACGCCACCTGATCCACCCGGATTGCGCGGAGCCTGTCATCGGGCGCGCGTCCGCGCGACCCGTTGGCTCCATCCGGGCTACGAAGCTACGCGCTCGCCACCTGCAACACCTTCGCGATCGCGCGCAGATCCTGCCACGACAGCCGCTTGTACGACGGCGAGCGCAGCAGATAGGCGGGATGGAAGGTGGCGACGGCGCGGATCGTGCGGGTGCCGGTGTCGTAGTCGATCCATTTGCCGCGCGTGCGCATGATGCCCTCGCGCGTGCCGAGCAGCGCCTGCGTCGAGGGATTGCCGAGCGTCACCAGCACGTCGGGATTCACGAGTTCGATATGGCGCTGGATGAAGGGCAGGCACACCTGCGTCTCCTGCGGCGTCGGCGTGCGGTTGCCGGGCGGCCGCCACGGGATCACGTTGGCGATATAGGCTTTGCTGCGGTCGAGCCCGATCGCCGCGATCATGCGGTCGAGCAGCTTGCCGGAGCGGCCGACGAACGGCAGGCCCTCGATGTCCTCGTCGCGGCCCGGCGCCTCGCCGACGAACATCACGCGCGCCTGCGGATTGCCGTCGGCGAACACCAGCCTGGTTGCGGTGTGCTTCAACGCGCAGCCGTCGAAATTCTCCATCAGCGTGCGCAGGGCTGCAAGCGTCGGCGCAGTCCGCGCAGCCTCGCGCGCGGAAGCGATCGCGGCATCCGGCGCCACGGTGATTTCGCTGCGCGGAACTGACGGCATCGGCGGCGGACGCAGCGGATTGAGTGCAACTGATGGGCGCGGCGCGGCTGGGGCGGGAACTGGCTCCGGCTCCTCGAGCCGGTTGATCGGCGCATCGCCAAGCGCGCAATCGACCCCGGCCTCAAGGTAAAAGGCCAGCAATTGCTGCAGTGTAGGGGTGGGCTCGGGCGGCAGGGCCATCATGGGCGCAATCTAGAGCATCGACCAGAAAAGTGGAGGGCGGTTTTCGGAAAAGATTATTCTCTTGCGGTACCCGGGCCGTGCAAACCCATGGAAGCGCAATTCCATGGTTGTCCTTCCGCCAAAAATCGGAAACAACGACCCGTGAAAAGCTTAGAAGCGTTCTCAATGGGCTGAGATCAAAGATCATGAATGCTGAAGACCTTCCTCCGCGCGAGTCTATGGAATTCGACGTCGTCATCGTCGGCGCCGGCCCGTCGGGCCTGTCGGCCGCGATCCGGCTGAAGCAGCTCAATCCGGAGCTCTCGATCGTCGTGGTGGAGAAGGGCTCCGAGGTCGGCGCGCACATCCTCTCGGGTGCGGTGATCGATCCGGCCGGGCTCGACAAGCTCGTGCCCGATTGGCGCGACGACGCCGATTGTCCGCTGAAGACGCAGGTCAAGGACGACCGCTTCTACTGGACGACGTCGCAAGGCTGGTTCCGCCTGCCGAACTTCATCATGCCGCCGCTGATGAACAATCATCACTGCTACATCGGCTCGCTCGGCAATGTCTGCCGCTGGCTGGCACCGAAGGCGGAAGCGCTCGGCGTCGAGATCTATCCGGGCTTTGCCGCGGCCGAAGTGCTTTATGACGACAAGGGCGCGGTGCGCGGCATCGCCACCGGCGACATGGGCATTGCCAGGGACGGCAGCCACAAGGATTCCTACACCCGCGGCATGGAGCTGCTCGGCAAATATACGCTGTTCGCCGAAGGCGCACGCGGCTCGCTGTCCAAGCAGCTGATCGCGAAGTTCAATCTCGATGCCAACTCCGAGCCGCCGAAGTTCGGCATCGGCCTCAAGGAGGTCTGGCAGATCGACCCGGCGAAGCACAAGAAGGGTCGGGTGCAGCACACGCTCGGCTGGCCGCTGAACGACAGGACCGGCGGCGGCTCGTTCCTCTATCATTACGACGACAACCGCGTCGCGGTCGGCTTCGTCGTGCATCTGAACTACAACGATCCCTATCTGTCGCCGTTCGACGAATTCCAGCGCTTCAAGACCCATCCCGATGTCCGCGAGCTGTTCGAGGGCGGCAAGCGGCTCGCCTATGGCGCGCGCGCCATCACCGAGGGCGGCTACCAGTCGGTGCCCCGGCTCTCGTTCCCGGGCGGCGCGTTGATTGGCTGCGCGGCGGGCTTCGTCAACGTGCCGCGCATCAAGGGCGTCCACAACGCAATGGGCTCCGGCATGCTCGCCGCCGAGCATGTCGCGGCCGCGCTCGGCGCCGGACGCGCCAATGACGAGCTCGTCGAGTACGAGAACGCCTGGCGCTCGTCGGCGATCGGCAAGGACCTGTTCAAGGTCCGCAATGCCAAGCCGTTGCTGTCGAAGTTCGGCAGCATGCTCGGAACGGTGCTCTCCGGCTTCGACATGTGGTGCAACACGCTCGGCTTCTCGCTGTTCGGCACCCAGCCGCACGCCAAGCCGGACCGCAAGACGCTCGATCCGTCCAAGCAGCACCAGCCGATCGCCTATCCGAAGCCGGACGGCAAGATCTCGTTCGACAAGCTGTCGTCGGTGTTCCTGTCCAACACCAACCATGAGGAGGACCAGCCGGTCCATCTCAAGGTCGCCGACCTCAATCTGCAGAAGACCTCGGAACACGACGTGTTCGCCGGTCCGTCCAACCGCTATTGCCCGGCCGGCGTTTATGAATGGGTCGAGGAATCGACGGGTCCGCGCTTCCAGATCAACGCCCAGAACTGCGTCCACTGCAAAACCTGCGACGTGAAGGACCCCAACGGCAACATCACCTGGGTTCCGCCGGAGGGCGGCGGCGGTCCGAACTACGAGGCAATGTGAGGCCAGGGTGAGCTCGAGGCGGCCGACCACATTTGCGTGAGGCGGCCGCGCGAGTTGCCGCAACCTCCGCTTGGCCTCTCAGCGCGTGGAGCGGCCGGATTGCACTTCAGGTTACAACGGAAGACGCAAAAAGGGGTGCCGTGGCACCCTTATCTCGCGCCTTTTTGCGTCCGCGCGCGAATATGCCCGGCCCGGTCACGATACCGCCATAGTGGAAGCGTCTTGCGGAGGCTGGCTGGATCGGCGGGCCTAAAGGCCTAATCTGCCAATTGATTCGTCATGGGTTGCCTTTGGGCGATCCTTGCGGATAAGCGCCAAAAGCGGCATTGTCCCCCGCCGTGATGCCGCCGCTTGGGTTCGCATTTTGAGACTGATCGCAAGATCTTGGCCGTAAAATCCATCTTGGCGTAAATCCCTGGAGCAAGGCGACCGTGATGCTGTCCACCCGATTCCACCGCCTGACGATTGCCGTTCTCGCTGCCGCAGCGCTTGCCGTGCCTGCGCAGCTTGCAGCGCAAACGCCGGACCATCCGACCGACAATGCCGCGCAATTCCCGTCCAAGAACGACCTGAAGTCGCTGACCACCGCCGGCAGCTATCTCGCCGCCCGCCACGCCAGCGTCGAGCGCGATGCGACCTCGGCCGCGACGTTCTACCGCTCGGCGCTGCGCACCGACCCGAAGAATTCCGAGCTGCTCGACCGCGCCTTCATCTCCTCGCTTGCCGACGGCGATATCGAGGAGGCGGTCAAGCTCGCCGACCGCATCCTCACCCAGGACAAGGCCAACCGCGTTGCGCGCCTCGTCGTCGGCGTGCGCGATCTCAAGCTGAAGAAATATGCCGCCGCGCAGTCCAACATCAACCAGTCGGTGCGCGGCCCGATCACCGATCTCGTCGCGACGCTGCTGTCGGCCTGGGCCGCCTATGGCGCCGGCGACAGCAAGGCCGCGGTCGCCTCGATCGACAAGCTGACTGGCCCGGAATGGTATCCGATCTTCAAGGACCTGCATGCCGGCATGATCTACGAGTTGTCCGGCAAGGAGAGGGATGCCGGCGCCCGCTTCGAGCGCGTCTACAAGCTCGATGATTCGATGCTGCGCACGGTCGACGAATATGCGCGCTGGACCTCGCGCAACAAGGACGCGGCCGCCGCGACCGCGATGTACGAGGCCTTCGACAAGAAGCTGCCGCGTCACCCGCTGGTGCTGGAAGGCATCAAGGAGACCAAGGCCGGCAAGAAGCTGCCGCCGCTGGTCGAGTCACCGCAGGCCGGCGCGGCCGAGGCACTGTACGGCATCGGCGCGACGCTGACCCGCCGCGGCGGCGAGGACCTCGCGCTGGTCTACCTGCAGCTCGCGCTCTATCTGCAGCCCAACCATCCGCTGGCGCTGCTGTCGCTCGCCGATCTCTATGAATCGGTGAAGAAGCCGCAGATGGCGATCAAGGTCTATGAGCGGATGCCGGCGTCCTCGCCGCTGAAGCGCAACGCGCAGATCCAGCTCGCGACCAATCTCGATGCCGCCGACCGCAGCGACGAGGCGATCAAGATCCTCAAGGAAGTCACATCGGATCAGCCGAAGGACATCGAGGCGATCCTGGCGCTCGGCAATATCGAGCGCGGCCGCAAGAAGTTCGCCGACTGCGCCACCACCTATTCGCAGGCGATCGACGCACTGCCGGCCGGCGGCGACAAGAACGCCTGGGTCACCTATTACTATCGCGGCATCTGCGAGGAGCGCGCCAAGCAGTGGAACAAGGCCGAGGCCGACATGCGCAAGGCGCTCGAGCTGCAGCCCGAGCAGCCGCATGTGCTGAACTATCTCGGTTATTCCTGGATCGACCAGGGCATCAACCTCGACGAAGGCATGAAGATGATCAAGCGTGCCGTCGATCAGCGCCCCGACGACGGCTACATCGTGGACTCGCTCGGCTGGGCCTATTACCGGATCGGCAATTACGAGGAGGCGGTGAAGAACCTCGAGCGCGCGATCGATCTGAAGCCGGAAGATCCGACCATCAACGACCATCTCGGCGACGCTTACTGGCGCGTCGGCCGCACCCTGGAAGCCAAGTTCCAGTGGGCGCATGCCCGCGACCTCAAGCCCGAGCCGGAAGAGCTGCCGAAGATCCAGGCCAAGATCGACAACGGCCTGCCGGATGACACCTCCAACGCCGCCGCTGCCGAGAAGAAGAAGGACGACGACGGCAAGGGTGGCTGAGCGGCGGTCGTCGCGCTGCATCTTCATAAAATACCGTGATGCCCGGGCAAAAGCGCGAAGCGCATCTTCGCGCAAGATGTCCCGGGCATTGACGTTTGCCCGTCATGGCCGGGCTTGACCCGGCCATCCATCCCTTCGAGAAATTCGTTCTTGGTTGATAGATGCCCGGGTCATAGGCGAGCGGAAGCGACGCCGTCCTTCAGACGGCTATGCCCGGGCATGACGAGTCATGGCGGAATTTCCATCCAAACAAAGGGATAGGATCGTACGGCGATTTACGCTAATCGCATCACGATGTTTGTTTTTTAGGGGTTTATCGCCGTGCCGGCGCTGATTGAAGAAGGGCGTGCCAAGGTCAACCTGACGCTGAAGGTTGTCGGGCGGCGCGTCGACGGGTTTCACGACTTGGAGAGCGTCGTCGCGTTTGCCGATTGCGCCGATCGCCTGATGCTCGAGCCGGGACCCGAGCTGTCGCTTTCGATGGCGGGGCCGCTGGCCGATGCCTGCGGCGACACCTCTGACAATCTGGTGCTGAAGGCCGCGCGGCTGCTCGGCGAGCGCGTCGCGGACCTCGAGGTCGGCCACTTCACGCTGGAGAAGGTGCTGCCGGTTGCGGCCGGCATCGGCGGCGGCTCGGCGGACGCCGCGGCGGCGCTGCGGCTGTTGGCGCGGCTCAATGAGCTCTCGCTCGACGATAGCCGGATCATGGAGGTCGCGCTGCAGACCGGCGCCGACGTGCCGGTGTGCGTCGCCTCGCGGGCCTGCGACATGACCGGCGTCGGCGAAGGCCTGCTGCCGCTCGACCTGCCGAAAATGCCGTGCGTGCTGGTCAATCCGCGCGTGCCGGTTGCGACCAGGGACGTCTTCAATGCGCTCGGCCTGCGCAATGGCGAGCTCCTGATCGGCGCCACCGACGTCGTGATGCAGGCGCCGTCATGGCCGGAAGCCGGGCGCGCGATCGACGATTGGATCGCGGCGCTGGAGCGCGGCACCAACGATCTCGAAGCCCCCGCGGCGCGCATCCAGCCCGTCATCAGTGACGTGCTGTCCGCGCTGCGTGAGACCCGGGGCGTTCGTCTGGTGCGCATGTCGGGCTCGGGCGCGACCTGCTTTGCCGTGTTCGGAACCGACGCCGACGCCGAGGCGGCCGGCGAACAACTCCGCGCCGGTCACCCCGGCTGGTGGGTGCATGCGGGCACGCTGAGCTAGTGCGCGCCCATTCTCTCTCCGTCATTCCGAGGCTCGCGCCAGGAGGCGCGCAATTGCGCACTGGGGAATGACGACGGAGAGGGGTGCGACAAAACAACCCGACGGGCAACTCAGCAAAACCTGTCAATCCTCGCGCGCGAAAATATTTCGCTTTATCCGAATCGCGAAGCTCGGACAGTGTCGCGAGAACGCGGAAGTTTGACTCACTGACCGTGCCACCTATTCGGTGTCGTCCCTGCCTAGTGCGCAATTGCGCACTAGGCAGGGACGACAGGGGCATTTGCGGCGCGCCCATCCCGCCCCAACGCCGGGCAGCCTTGCGGGGCCATTGCTTGGCAAGCCAAACCCCGTTTGCCATAACAGGATGAAACAACAACGTTGCGCGTGCGGGGCCGTTCGGAATCCGCCTGCAGCCAAAGAGCCGGGAGGATGCCATGGCCAATATCCGAGTTCTCGCCACCGATCTGGAGTTTCCCGAAGGTCCCGTCGTCATGCCCGACGGTTCGGTCGTGCTGGTCGAAATCCGCGGCCAGCGGCTGACGCGGGTCTATCCCGACGGGCGCAAGGAGATCGTCGCCAAGGTGCCGGGCGGCCCGAACGGCGCGGCGCTCGGTCCCGACGGCAAGATGTACATCTGCAACAATGGCGGCTTCTCCTGGATTCCGACCCGCAACATGATCATGCCGGGGCCGCAGCCCGAGGATTATCTCGGCGGCTCGATCCAGCGCGTCGATCTGCAATCCGGCAAGGTCGAGACCGTGGTGACGAAATGCGGCGAGCACGCGCTGCGCGGGCCGAATGACCTGGTGTTCGACAGGCAGGGTGGCCTGTGGTTCTCCGACCTCGGCAAGCGCCGCGCCCGCGACATGGATGTCGGCGCGTTCTATTATCTGAAGCCCGGCATGAACGAGATCGTCGAGGCCGTGCACGGCATCCTGCCAGCCAACGGCATCGGCCTGTCGCCGGACGAGAAGACCGTCTACATCGCGGAGACGCCGACCGCGCGGCTGTGGGCGTATGAAGTTTCCGAGCCCGGCACCGTCAAGCCGCGCGACGTGATCTATCGCGGCGAGCGCGGCAAGCCGATCGCCGGCCTCGGCGGCTACCAGATGTTCGACTCGCTCGCGGTCGAGGCATCGGGCAATGTCTGCGTCGCGACGCTGGTGTCGGGCTGCATCTCGGTGATCGCGCCCGACGGCACCGTGGTCGAGCAGATGCCGACCGGCGACCGCGTCACCACCAACATCGCCTTCGGCGGCCCCGAGCTGAAGACCGCCTACATCACGCTGTCGGGCAAGGGCGAGCTGATCGCGATGGACTGGCCGCGGCCGGGATTGCCGCTGAATTTTCTGAATAGATGACGATTGCGGTTCGCGAAGCGCAATCGTCATTCCGGGATGGTGCGAAGCGCCAGACCCGGAATCTCGAGATTCCCCGATGCGCAATTGCGCATCTGAGGTTCGATGCTGCGCATCGCCCCGGAATGACAAAGATGGAGAGATCTCGAATGCCCTGGCTTGAACCGGTCACCCTTCGCGGCGCGCATGCGCGGCTGGAGCCGTTGTCCCACGATCATCGCGACGGGCTGGTCGAGGCGGTGAAGGACGGCGAGCTGTCAAAGCTCTGGTACACCGCGATCCCACAGCCGGAGAACATGGCCAAGGAGATCGACCGCCGGCTCGGCCTGCAAAAGGCCGGATCGATGCTGCCGTTCACGGTGTTCGACGCCGACGGCAAGATTTCCGGCATGACGACCTACATGAACGTCGACACGTCGAACCGTCGCGTTGAGATCGGCTCGACCTGGTACGCCAAGCGTGTGCAGCGCAGCGCGGTCAATACGCAGTGCAAACTGCTACTGCTGACCCATGCCTTCGAGAAGCTTGATTGCATCGCGGTCGAGTTCCGCACGCATTTCTTCAATCACCAGAGCCGGCGTGGCATCGAGCGTCTGGGTGCGAAGCAGGACGGCATTCTGCGCAGCCATCAGATCGCGTCCAACGGCACGTTGCGCGACACCGTGGTTTACAGCATCATCGCCAGCGAATGGCCGACGGTGAAGGCGCATCTGACCTATCAACTCAACGAAAAGCCGCGCTGACACGATAGTCGGCGCCAGAAACGAGACGATGGAAACGTTCGATTATGTGATCATCGGCGCAGGCTCCGCCGGGAGCGTGCTGACCAACCGCTTGAGTGAAGACGCAGGCACCAAGGTGTGCGTGCTCGAGGCGGGGCCGAGCGACTGGCATCCCTACATCCATCTGCCGGCCGGCTTCATCAAGACCTTCCATATGAAGAGCGTGAACTGGGCCTATCAGCAGGAGGTGGGTCCCTACACCGGCGGGCGCAGCATCTATGCGCCGCGCGGCAAGACGCTCGGCGGCTCGTCCTCGATCAACGGCCACATTTATAATCGCGGCCAGCGCCAGGATTTCGACACCTGGGCGCAGCTCGGCAATCGCGGCTGGGGCTATCCTGACGTGCTGCCCTATTTCCGGCGCATGGAGAGGCGGATCGGCGAGGGCGACGACACCTATCGCGGCCGCGACGGCAACCTCACCGTCACCACCATGGACTGGCAGGATCCACTCTGCGAGGCCTTCATGGCAGGCGCGGTCAGCCTCGGCATTCCGCGCAATCCTGATTACAACGGCCAGATACAGGAAGGCGTGTCGTACTGCCAGCGCACCATCCTAAACGGCCGCCGGGTCAGCGCCGCGACCGCGTTCCTGCATCCGGCACGGCGGCGGCCCAATGTCGATGTGCGCACGCATGCGCATGTCACCGGCATCATCTTCGAGGACAAGCGCGCGGTCGGCGTGCGCTACAACCGCGGCGGCAAGCACGGCGATCCCCTGGAGATCCGCGCCACCAAGGAGGTCATCCTCTCCGGCGGCGCCTACAACTCGCCGCAGCTGTTGCAGCTCTCCGGCGTCGGCGCGCCCGAGCTGTTGCAGGCGCACGGCATCGAGGTGCGCCACGCGCTGCCGGGCGTCGGCGAAGGTTTGCAGGATCATTACGCGCCGCGCTCGGTGGCGCGGGTCAAGAACATCAGGACCATCAACGAGCTTCGCCGCGGCTTCAGCCTGTGGGGCGAGGCGATCAAATGGGCGACGACGCGGCGCGGCCTGCTGTCGCTGTCGCCTACCATGGTCTACTGCTTCTGGCATTCCGGCGAGACCACCGAGAGCTCCGATCTGCAGCTCACCTTCACGCCGGCGAGCTACAAGGAAGGCGTGCAGGGCCAGCTCGAGGACGAGCCCGGCATGACGGTGGCGTCATGGCAGCAGCGGCCGGAGAGCCGCGGCTATGTCCGGATCCGCTCCGCCGATCCTTTCGCGCCGCCGATCATCCAGACCAACTACCTCGCCGAGGAGATCGACCGCCGCGTCGTCGTCGCCGGCATGAAGCTGGCGCGCCGGCTGCTCGCCTCCGAGCCGCTCAGTCCGTATTACGCCTATGAGGACTTTCCGGGCCCGAAGGTCACGAGCGACGACGAACTGCTCGCGGCCGCGACCGAGCGCGGCACCACCACCTTCCATCCCGGCTGCACCTGCCGGATGGGACCGGCGGACGCGCCGTGGGCGGTGGTCGACGACCAGCTTCGGGTCCATGGCATGGAGGGCCTGCGCGTGATCGACGCCTCGATCATGCCGCGGATGATCTCAGCCAATCTCAACGCCTCGACCTTGATGATCGCCGACAAGGCCTCCGACATGATCCGCGGCAAGGCACCCGAGGCGGCTGCGAAGCTGCCGGAGTATGCGTGACGGAATAGAGGCGTACGCGACGTTGCTTTTTGATCAGCGCGCTGTGTCTAACACCGTCATGCTGATGAGGCCGCGAAGCGGCCGTCTCGAAGCACGACGGCCCGAGTGGGGCCGTGCATCCTTCGAGACGCGCTACGCGCTCCTCAGGATGACGGGACTAATATCAGGAGCTCAGCCGTAGACGAACGCCTTGTCCTTGAGGTCGATCGCCGGGAATTCGTCCTTCTCGGCCCAGTAATCCTGGTTGTGCTGCCACTCCGGCTTGTCGCCGCGCTTCGGCAAGAGGTGCATGCCGCGCATCATGTAGCCGGGGTTGAAGTTCTCCGGATCGATCCACGGCAGCAGCGGCATGTTGTGGTCTTCGGGGCGCAGTTCCGGCGTCACCTTGTTCGCGCCGGTCGCCTTCATGTGCTGCAGCAGGCGGCAGACGAAGTCGCCGACCAGATCGACGCGCAAGGTCCAGCTGGCGCGGAAATAGCCGAACACCCAGACGAGGTTCGGCACGCCGGTGAACATCATGCCGCGATAGGTCACGGTATCGGCGAAGTCGAGCGGCTTGCCGTCGATCTCGAAGTCGATGCCGCCGTTGGCGGAGAGGTGGAAGCCGGTCGCGGTGATAATGATGTCGGCCTCGAGCTGCTTGCCGGACTTGAGCAGGATGCCCGTCTCGGTGAAGCGGTCGATCTCGTCGGTGACGACCGACGCCTTGCCGCCCTTGATGGCGTGGAACAGGTCGGCATCCGGCACGAAGGCGATGCGCTGCCGCCACGGCCGGTAGCTCGGCGTGAAGTGGGTGGCAATGTCGTAGTCCTTGCCGAGGACGGCTTCGACCGCCGCCAGCAGGTCCTTCTTGGCGCCCTCGGGCTCGGCGAAGGTCCGCCTGGTGAAGGCGTCCTGCTCGAACAGTATCTTGCGGCGGGTGATCTCGTGGATCCAGTGCTCGTCGACCTGCAGCCTGCGCAGCTCCTCGGCGATCTCGATGGCGTTGCGGCCGGTGCGGAAATAGGTCGGCGAACGCTGCAGCATGGTGACATGGCCGGCGTCCTTGGCCATCGCCGGGATCAGGGTCGCGGCGGTGGCGCCGGAGCCGATCACGACCACGCGCTTGCCCTTGTAGTCGAGGTCGTCGGGCCAGGTCTGCGGATGCACGACGGTGCCCTTGAACTTCGCCATGTCGGTCCATTCGGGCGTATAGCCCGCGTCGTGGCGATAATAGCCCTGGCACATCCAGAAGAAGTTGGTGGTGAAGCGCAGCCGCTCGCCGGTGTCGATGCGCGTCGCATCGATGGTCCAGAGATTGGTTTCGTTCGACCACTTCGCCGCGGTGATGGTGTGGCGATAGCGGATGTGACGGGCGATGTCGTTCTCCTCGATCACCTCGCCCATGTACTTCAGGATCTCGGCCGCGGTCGCGATCGGCGCGCTGGTCCACGGCTTGAAGCGATAGCCGAAGGTGTGCAGGTCGCTGTCGGAGCGGATGCCGGGATAGCGGTGGGTGGACCAGGTACCGCCAAAAGTCTTCTGCGTCTCCAGCACCACGAAGCTGGTGCCGGGGCATTGCGTGGTGAGGTGGTAGGCGGCGCCGACGCCGGAGATGCCGGCGCCTGCGATCAGGACGTCGAAGTGCTCTGTCGTGACGGGCTCGGCGGCCCGGATCTGGGTTTGGACGTTCATCTTCCCTGGTCTTCTTGCTTGTTGGCTTGTTTGTTGAGCTGCAGAAGCAAAACGCCGGAGCCATCGCCCCGGCGTTTGCCGATATCGGAACTAGACTTCGCGGCGGCTGAGGAAAGCGAGCCGCTCGAACAGATGCACATCCTGCTCGTTCTTGAGCAGCGCGCCATGCAGCGGCGGGATCAGCTTGCGCGGATCGCGCTCGCGCAGCATCTCGGGGGTGATGTCCTCGTTCAACAGCAGCTTGAGCCAGTCGAGCAGTTCCGAGGTCGAGGGCTTCTTCTTCAGGCCCGGCACCTCGCGGACTTCGAAGAAGATCCGCAGCGCCTCTTCCACCAGGCGCTTCTTGATACCGGGGAAATGCACGTCGACGATCTTGCCCATCGTCTCGTTGTCGGGGAACTTGATGTAGTGGAAGAAGCAGCGGCGCAGGAAGGCGTCCGGCAGTTCCTTCTCGTTGTTCGACGTGATCATCACGATCGGGCGCAGCTTCGCCTTGATGGTCTCGCCGGTCTCGTAGACGTGGAATTCCATGCGGTCGAGTTCGAGCAGCAGATCGTTGGGGAATTCGATGTCGGCCTTGTCGATCTCGTCGATCAGCAGCACCGGGCGCTTCTCGTTGGTGAAGGCCTCCCACAGCTTGCCGCGCTTGATGTAGTTCTTGATGTCGGACACGCGGGCGTCGCCGAGCTGGCTGTCGCGCAGTCGCGAGACGGCATCGTATTCGTAGAGGCCCTGCTGCGCCTTGGTGGTCGACTTGATGTGCCAGGTCAAAAGCGGCGCGTCGATCGCCTTGGCGACTTCCTCGGCCAGTACGGTCTTGCCGGTGCCGGGCTCGCCCTTCACCAGCAGCGGGCGCTCGAGCACGATGGCGGCATTGACGGCGACCTTGAGGTCATCGGTGGCGACGTAGTCCTTGGTACCCGTGAATTTCATCTATCTGTTTGCCTTGCTTCGTTCGTCGGCGGCCCGGGCCCCCACACGAAACGACCGCTCTCGCAGCGGTCGCATGTCCTCTCCGATATCTTGTCCGCTACAATTCTAATTGAAAAAGCCGGGCGGTCTAGCGCGGATTCCGCAGCGCAGCGGTACCGATGTGGGCTTCCGCATGGAATGTCATGCATCATCTTTCCGCTCTGCGGAATGATCGCCGGCGTGGCGCGACCTTGCCGCGATGGCGCGGGCGCCGCCACGGACCGACGGCGGCGGAGGTAACCCGGTGAAAGTGGATGGCTGATCTCGGGATGAAGCACGGCCGGGGGCCCTTGACGCCACCGGCCCAGCGGGCGATCTAGGTGGGTATGTTCCTGCAGTTTTTCACATCGCTGCGCGACGCCCAGGTCCCCGTGACGCTACGGGAATATCTGACCTTGATGGAAGCGCTTGACGCCGATCTCGCCGAGCAGACGGTCGAGAACTTCTACTATTTGTCGCGCGCCGCGCTGGTGAAGGACGAACGCAATCTCGACAAGTTCGACCGCGTGTTCGGCACCGTGTTCAAGGGGCTCGAGAGCCTGCTCGACGCCATGGGCAAGGCGGAGATCCCCGAGGAGTGGCTGAAGAAGCTCGCCGAGAAATATCTCACCGAGGAAGAGAAGAAGCAGATCGAGGCCATGGGCTGGGACAAGCTCATGGAGACCCTGAAGAAGCGGCTCGAGGAACAGAAGGGCCGCCACCAGGGCGGCAGCAAGTGGATCGGCACCGCCGGCACCTCGCCGTTCGGCGCCCATGGCTATAATCCCGAGGGCGTGCGGATCGGGCAGGAGAAGAACCGCAACAACCGCGCCGTGAAGGTGTGGGACAAGCGCGAGTTCAAGGATCTCGACGGCAATGTCGAGCTCGGCATCCGCAACATCAAGGTGGCGCTGCGGCGGCTGCGCAAGTTCGCGCGCACCGGCGCGCCAGACGAGCTCGACCTCGACACCACGATCAAGGAGACCGCCAACCACGGCTATCTCGACGTGCACATGCGCCCCGAGCGGCGCAACGCGGTCAAGGTGCTGGTGTTCTTCGATATCGGCGGCTCGATGGATTCGCATATCGAGCAGGTCGAGGAACTGTTCTCGGCCGCCAAGAGCGAATTCAAGCACATGGAGTATTTCTACTTCCACAACTGCCTCTATGAAGGCGTCTGGAAGCAGAACAAGCGGCGCTTCACCGATCGCACGCCGACCTGGGACGTGCTGCACAAATATCCGCACGACTACAAGGTGGTGTTCGTGGGCGACGCCTCGATGTCGCCTTACGAGATCATGGTTCCCGGCGGCTCGGTCGAGCATGTCAATGAAGAGGCCGGCTCGGTCTGGCTCGATCGAATCATCCGCACCTATCCGCACGCGGTGTGGCTCAATCCGGTGGCGCAGAAGCACTGGGACTATTCGGAATCGACCACCATCATCCGCCGCCTGTTCTCCGAACGCATGTATCCGATCACGATCGAAGGTCTGGAGAACGCGATGCGGGAGTTGGTGCGGTAACCAATCCCGTCATTCCGGACGGTCCATGGGATCGATCCGGAATCTCGAGTTGATGAAATTCGATCGTCATTCCGGGTTCGATGCTGCCGCATCGCCCCAGAATGACGATCAAGAAAAGCCAGGGAGAGCCCCATGCCCCAGAACATCCACCGCGGCATCAAGGTGATGATCGACGAGGCCAATGCCGAGATCGAGACCATCAGCGCGGCCGACGCGATCACGCTGATCGGCAAGAACGACGTCGTCATCGTCGACATCCGCGATCCCCGCGAGATCGAGCGCGACGGCAAGATCCCCGGCGCGTTCTCCTGCACCCGCGGCATGCTGGAGTTCTGGATCGATCCGAACAGCCCCTATGCCAAGCCGATCTTCCAGGAAGACAAGAAGTTCATCTTCCACTGCGCCGGCGGCCTGCGCTCGGCGCTCGCCGCCAAGACCGCAAAGGACATGGGCCTGAAGCCGGTCGCGCATATGGGCGGCGGCTATGCCGCCTGGCGCGAGGCCGGCGGGCCGATCGAGGCGTGGGAGCCGAAGAAGAAGGGCTAGGCAGGATGTCACACGCGGGCTTGACCCGCGTGTCCATCGCTTCAAGGCAAGATGGATTGCCGGATCAAGTCCGGCAATGACGATGGAGAAACACGCAAGATGACGATGACCGACGATCCGCTCGTTTCGACCGAATGGCTGGCTGCGCATCTCGGCGATGCCAACGTCAAGGTGCTCGACGCGACCTTCAAGCTGCCCGGCGTGCTGCCATTGCCGAAGGACGATTATCTCGCCGCGCATCTGCCGGGTGCTGTGTTCTTCGATGTCGACGCGGTGTCCGACCATGCCAATCCGCTGCCGCACATGTTTCCGAGCGCCGAGCAGTTCGGCCGCGACATCGGTGCGCTTGGCATCGGCAATGCCGACACCGTGGTGATCTACGATTCCGGCGGCTGGGTCGCGGCACCGCGCGCCTGGTGGATGTTCCTGTCCTATGGCCATCGCAACGTGCGCATTCTCAACGGCGGTTTGAAGAAGTGGCGCGCCGAGGGCAGGGCGGTCGAGAGCGGCGAGGTGAAGCCGAAGCCTGCGACCTTCAAGGCGAGCTACGATCCGCAGCGCGTGCGCAGCATCGAGCAGATGATCGCCAATGTCGAAAGCCGTGCCGAGCAGGTGATCGATGCGCGCGCCGCCGACCGCTTCGAAGGCCGCGCGCCGGAGCCGCGTCCGGGCATCCGCGCCGGCCACATCCCAGGCGCCCGCAACGTGCCCTACAACCAATTGTTCGATGCCGCGACCGGCGAGATGAAGCCGCTCGATGACCTGCGCAAGTCGTTCGTGGGCGCCGGCGTGAAGCTCGATGCGCCCATCGTCACGAGCTGCGGGTCCGGCGTCTCGGCCGGCGTGCTGACGCTTGCGCTCTACCGGCTCGGCGTCACCGAGAGCGCGCTCTATGACGGCTCGTGGTCGGAATGGGGGCAGGCGAGCGGCCCGCCGATCGCAACGGGGCCGGCCTGACAGGTCGTTCCTGCTTGCTAGCGCCGGGTGAGCGGCACCAGGGTCGGCTGGCCGAACGGATCGAGCTGCTGCTGCTGAACGACCTGCCGAACCGGCGGCGCGCGGACAATCCGCCGCCGCTCCTTGCGATGTGCCGGCTTGCTGACCGCGCTGCGCTCCGGCTTCTTCGCCTCAGCGGCCTTCGGCGCTACCGGCACTTCGACAACAACTTCGGGCCCACCCAGCGTTGCGATCTTGGTCGCGGCCGCGATCGCCTCGGGTGATGGCGGCGGGGCGGGCTCCGGCGCTGCCATTGCGGGTGCCGGCGGCGGAAGCGCGGGCTCGCTGGGGGCAGGCGGATCGGCGACGGCGGCGACCTTGGCCTCCGTAGCTGCCGGTGCGGCTTCGGCGGCAGCGGGCGTCGGCTCCGATGCCGCCGAGGGATCTGCGGTCGGAGTCTGAGCCGCAGTGTCGGCGGATTGGGCCGGCGCCGGGGTCCCCGTGGCTTGGGCCTCCGGCTTCGGCGGAGCGGGTGGGACCGGATCATCCGCCGTCACGGCGGCGACCTTCTCCGGCTCGGCTGCAGGGGCGGCGATCTCAGCGGGAGCGGCCGGCTCGGACGGGGCTGCCGGCGTATCGGTCGTCACCTTGTCGGCGGCGGGCGGATCGACCCGCACCATGGCAAGCACCGGCGGGGTCTCGGGCTGCTGCGCGAATTGCGGCTCGGGCGGCGGCGCCCGGCGGGCCGGAATGCTGGCGAACTCTTCATGCGCCGCGCGGAACAGCGCGGCTGCCCCTAACCCGAACACCAGAAGCGAAGTCGCCAGCACGATCGCGGCGAACAGAAAACGAAGGCCGGGGAGCATGGGCGCGGGTTCCCCCTTCTGCGGGAGGGTCTTCGATGTCGAGGGAACGCGGTGACCACACAAGAAAGCCGGCGTCGCGAGCGCGAATCAGGCCGATTCGAAGATATCGCAACGTCCCGGGACTGTTTGTTACAAAATGCGGGTGATTGATGACTTTGGCCACGTGGACAAACATTCCCGACCCGTGAGACATCTTTGCCGCAGCGTTGACGCGAAATCACAAAAGGCCCGGAATAGCCCGGGTTTCGCGGATTTGTCTTGAATGCGCCGCTATCTTCCTGCATTGGGCCGTTAACAGTCCGGTGTGGCTTGGGGACTATAACAGAGCAATGATGATCAACCGCATTCTGACGATTTGCGCTGCCGCGGCTCTCGGCGTGGCAGGAACCTCGCTTGCGCATGCGCAGCAGGGTTATCCGGCGCCCCAAGGCACCGCCTATTCGACGGCGCCCCAGCCCTACCCCCAAGGCAGCATGCCGGATTTCGACGCACTCAATGACGATGACGGGCAGGATTCGGCTGCATTGCCGCCGCCCGGCCCGGTGCTGTCGCCGAACGACCCGCGCTATGGCCGTCCGGCGAATGCGCCCGCCTATTCCGATCGTGGCGCGCCGACCGGTCCGGTGATGTCGCCGGACGATCCGCGCTATGGCCGCCCGATGAATGCTCCTCCGGTCTATTCCGACCGTGGCGCGCCGACTGGGCCAGTGATGTCGCCCGATGATCCCCGCTATGGCCGTCCGATGGGGCCGCCGCCGGTGATCTACGGCGATCGTGTGGGTGCGCAACAAGCCAATCGCGACAATGGCGTTCCGGCCGCCGGTGTTTCCTACGGCGACGACCGCGGCGGCATGCGTCCGCCCGAGGGCGTTACCGGAGCCGTGCCGCAGCAGCAGGCGCCGGTTGATGCCAACGGCAAGCCGGTGCAGATCGCGGCGCTGCCGCCGGACGAGCAGCCAGAAGACGCCCCGGCGCAACTGCCGCCGAAACTGCGTCGCCAGGAAGTGTCGTTCGCGACCAAGGAGCCGGCAGGCACGATCGTTGTCGATACGTCGAACACCTACCTCTATTACATCCTGGGCAACGGCCGGGCGATCCGTTACGGCGTCCGTGTCGGCCGCGACGGCTTCACCTGGACCGGCGTGCAGAAGATCACCCGTAAGGCCGAGTGGCCGGATTGGCATCCGCCGACCGAGATGATCGAGCGTCAGCCCTATCTGCCGCGCTTCATGGCCGGCGGACCCGGCAACCCGCTCGGCGCCCGCGCGATGTATCTCGGCTCGACCGTGTACCGTATTCACGGCACCAACCAGCCGTCGACCATCGGCAAGTTCGTCTCGTCGGGCTGCATCGGCATGCTGAACGAGGACGTCTCCGACCTGTTCGAGCGTGCCAAGGTCGGCACCCGCGTGGTTGTGCTGCCCGGTGGTCCGCCGCCGGGAACGGCGACGGCTTCTGCCGCGCCCGCGAACCCGATGGCTCCCTCTGCGGCCCAGGCTCAGGCGGCCGCGCCGCTGCCCGGCACGCAGCCGACCACGGTGCAGCCGCTGCCCGCACCGGTGACGGTGCGCTAGGCCAACCGGCAAGTTCATCATTGAAAAAGGCGCGCGAACAGCGCGCCTTTTTTTGTTGCAACAAGCCGCGCATTTCGACGTTGCAGCTTGGGAAGCAATGCGATGCAGGACGTCTGCGAGACCTATCCGCCGCTGAATGCGCCAAAGCCTGTCGCCGATGACGTATGGATGATCGATGGTCCGATCATCCGGTTCGGTCCGCGCTGGTTCAAGATGCCGTTTCCAACGCGCGCGACGATCGTTCGTCTGCCGGGTGGGCGGCTGTTCATTCACTCGCCGACACCATTGCTGGCCGAGCTCAAGGCCGCAATCGTTGAGCTGGGCGTACCGCGCTGGATCATCGGTCCGAACCGTCTGCATTACTGGTGGATTCCGCAATGGAATGCTGCCTATCCCGACGCGCGCATCTTCCTTGCGCCCGGGATCAAGCAACAGGCGGACAATCGGCTGACCTTCGAAGGCGAGCCACTGGAACGATCATCCGGCTATCCCTGGGATGAGTGGATCGCGACGCTGCCGGTGGCAGGCAGCTACATGACGGAGGTCGTGTTCTTCCATCTGCCGTCGCGGACATTGCTGCTGACGGACCTGATCGAGAATTTTGAGGCCGGACGAGTCCGCTCGCCGTTGATGCGGTTCCTGATCTGGCTCGGCGGCGTGCGCGATCCCGACGGCAGCACGCCAACCGATCTGCGCTCGACCTTCCTGCAGGACAGGGACGCGATGAAGGCCGCCGTCGACCGCATGATCGAATGGGATCCGGAGCGGATCATTCTCGCCCACGGGCGCTGGTACGACCGGGACGGCCGCGCCGAGCTCGAACGCGCGTTCCGCTGGCTCGGCTAGCCGCAGTGAATGCCGCTGTCAGGCCAGGCGCCGCGGCGGCTCGTTGCCCTTGGTGAAGGCATCGATGCACTCGACCATCTGCTGATAATGCGCCTGCAGGCTCTCGCGCGTCGCGTAGCCGAGATGCGGCGTGATCACGACGTTGTCGAGCTTGCGCAGCGGGTGATCCGACGGCAGCGGCTCGACCGAGAACACGTCGATGCCGGCGCCGGCGATCGTCTTGTCGCGCAGCGCCGCGAACAGGGCGTCCTCATCGACGATCGGCCCGCGCGCGGTGTTGACGAGATAGGCCGATGGCTTCATGCGGGCGAGATCGGCGGCGCCGACCAGTCCGCGCGAGCGCGGGCTCAGCACGACATGGATGGTGATGATGTCTGATGTCGCGAACAGCTCGTCCTTGCTGGCATAGCCGACGCCGGCCCCCTTGCACTTCTCGGGCGTCAGATTGGGACTCCAGGCGATGACGTTCATGCCGAACACCTTGGCCATGCCGGCGACCTTGCTGCCGAGCTTGCCGAGGCCGATGATGCCGAGCGTCTTGCCCTCGATCTCGGTACCGGCAAAGGTCTGCCAGGCCTCGCCGGCGTGCATGCGCGCATTCTCGCGGCCGATGCCGCGCGTCAGTTCCAGGATCAGGCCCATGGTCAGCGGCGCGGTGGGATCGCGGCTATATTGGGTGCCGCACAACACCACCTTGCGGTTCTTGGCGGCCTCCATGTCGATCGCCGCGTTGCGCATGCCTGACGTGATCAGGAGCTGCAGCCTGGGCAGCGCGTCGAGCAGGCTCTTCGGGAACGGGGTGCGCTCGCGCATCGCGCAGATGATCTCGAAATCCTTCAGCTTCGTCGCCGCTTCCGCCTCGCTCGCGAACGGCTTGTCGAACACGGTGACGTCGACCCGGTCCTTGACCTTCGGCCAGTCGGCCACCGAAAGCGCGATGTCAAAATAGTCGTCGAGGATTGCACAGCGGAGCCGCGTCATCGGGGAGGTCCATTCAGGGTGAGGACGACGGCGGGAGATCAACCGTCGGGATACCCGTCATGGTCGCGCGCAATCGGCAGGCGCGCAAGCGGCCGCGGTTTCAAAAAGCGGCGATTGTCACACGCGCGGCGACGGCTTCTTCGTGGCGCGGATATCGGCGAGCATCGAGCGGACCGCCGGCGACAGCGCCATCTGCTTGGCACGGCAGGCCGGACCCGGGCCGCGCATATAGTGCAGTTCCGGCCGGTAGGGATTGAAAGCCTTGGCGACGAAGGCGCGCCAAAAGGCGCGGAATTCGGCGAACAGCGTCGCCTCGCCTTTGGTCGTCGGGCGCGGAAGGGGTGCTGAAATGATGGTAGCCATGACGTGGCCTCAACTGTTTTGGCCGCGGTTCTGCCGCGAAAATCGCCGTTTTTCGACGTTGAGAACGAGTTTTGGCCTGATTTATTAAAAGATGGTTTCAATTGTCGTGATTCGGCGCACACATGACGTCGAACCCGTAATCATCCGTGGTGAAGCCGCGAAACGTGGTGAACGGACGGAAAACAGAGGTCCCGCGGTTGCGCTTTCGGGGGCCGGCCGTTACATCGGCGGCAGCAAAATTTCCACAAATCGGATCAATTCCAGGGACAGCGGATGGCTCGCCAGTTCATCTATTTCATGCAGGGTCTGACCAAGGCGTACCCGACCCGCAAGGTGCTCGATAACATCCATCTGAGCTTCTACCCGGACGCCAAGATCGGCGTGCTCGGCGTCAACGGCTCGGGCAAGTCGACGCTGCTCAAGATCATGGCCGGCCTCGACAAGGAGTATAACGGCGAGGCCTGGGTCGCCGAGGGCGCCCGCGTCGGCTATCTCGAGCAGGAGCCGCACCTCGATCCGGCACTCAACGTTCGTGAGAACGTCATGCAGGGCGTCGCCAAGCAGAAGGCGATCCTCGACCGCTACAACGAGCTTGCGGTCAACTATTCGGACGAGACCGCCGACGAGATGACCAAGCTGCAGGACGAGATCGAGGCCCAGGGCCTGTGGGATCTCGACAGCAAGGTCGACCAGGCGATGGACGCGCTGCGCTGCCCGCCCGACGATGCCGATGTCACAAAACTGTCCGGCGGTGAACGCCGCCGCGTGGCGCTGTGCCGCCTACTGCTCGACCAGCCGGAATTGCTGCTGCTGGACGAGCCGACCAACCATCTCGACGCCGAATCGGTGTCGTGGCTGGAAGGCCATCTGCGCAACTATCCCGGCGCGATCCTGATCGTGACCCACGACCGCTACTTCCTCGACAACGTCACGGGCTGGATCCTCGAACTCGACCGCGGCCGCGGCATCCCGTACGAGGGCAATTACTCGTCCTGGCTGGTGCAGAAGCAGAAGCGACTCGAGCAGGAAGGCCGCGAGGACGCCGCGCACCAGAAGACGCTGGCCCGCGAGCAGGAATGGGTGGCGTCCTCGCCGAAGGCGCGCCAGGCCAAGTCGAAGGCGCGCTACCAGCGCTATGAGGATCTGCTCAAGAAGGCGAGCGAGAAGCAGACCCAGACAGCGCAGATCATCATTCCGGTCGCCGAGCGGCTCGGCGCCAACGTCGTCGACTTCGAAGGTCTCAGCAAGGGATTTGGCGATCGCCTGCTGATCGACGATCTCACCTTCAAGCTGCCGCCCGGCGGCATCGTCGGCGTGATCGGTGCCAACGGCGCCGGCAAGACCACGCTGTTCAAGATGATCACCGAGCAGGAGACGCCGGACAAGGGCACCATCACGGTCGGCGAGACCGTGCATCTCGGCTATGTCGACCAGTCGCGCGACGCGCTCGAGGGCAACAAGACGGTGTGGGAGGAGATCTCCGGGGGCAACGAGCTGATCCTGCTCGGAAAGAAGGAAGTCAATTCGCGCGGCTACTGCTCGGCGTTCAACTTCAAGGGCGCTGACCAGCAGAAGAAGGTCGGCGCGTTGTCAGGCGGTGAGCGCAATCGCGTGCATCTCGCCAAGATGCTGAAGTCGGGCGCCAACGTGCTGCTGCTCGACGAACCGACCAACGACCTCGACGTCGACACGCTGCGCGCGCTGGAAGAGGCGCTCGAGGATTTCGCCGGTTGCGCCGTCATTATCAGCCATGACCGCTGGTTCCTCGACCGCATCGCGACCCACATCCTGGCCTTCGAGGGCGACAGCCATGTCGAATGGTTCGAGGGCAACTTCCAGGATTACGAAAAGGACAAGATGCGCCGGCTCGGCCAGGACAGCATCATTCCGCATCGCGTGAAGTACAAGAAGCTGACGCGCTGACCAGTATGAACGGTCGAACGCGGCATCTCGCCGCGCTCGACCGTTCTTCGTTGGCAGGATCGTGACGGCATCGCGGCGCAATGTGCGGCCAGTTGTCGCTTTTCAAGCGCGCGGGATTGCGTAGATAGAGCGCTCCGCAATTTTCAATCCTGCGAGCACTCCACCATGTCCGCACTTTCTGAGGCGCGCGCCCCCGCGAAGGGCCGGTCGCTGCGTCCCGTTCCCATGCTGATCTTCGGATCGCGCTGGCTGCAATTGCCACTCTATGTCGGCCTGATCATCGCCCAGGGCGTCTATGTCGTGCTGTTCCTCAAGGAACTATGGCACCTGTTCGCCCATGCCTTCGATTTCAGCGAGCAGCAGATCATGCTGGCCGTTCTCGGCCTGATCGACGTCGTCATGATCTCGAACCTGTTGGTGATGGTGATCGTTGGCGGCTACGAGACCTTCGTCTCGCGCCTCAATCTGCAGGGCCATCCGGACGAGCCGGAATGGCTGAGCCACGTCAATGCCAGCGTGCTGAAGATCAAGCTGGCGATGGCCATCATCGGCATCTCCTCGATCCATTTGCTGCGCACCTTCATCGAGGCCGGCGCGCTGTCGTCAGGCAAGGGCAACTACACTGAGACCGGCGTGATGTGGCAGACCATCATCCACTGCGTCTTCATCCTGTCGGCCATCGGCATCGCCATCGTCGACAAGCTGTCGAACGACTCGATCGAGGGCGCCAAGCAGGCCGCGCATTGAGCGCGGCCGCCAAGGTTCACAGCAATCCGGTGTCGTGGTAAGGCTCACGACACTGATATCGCGGGCGTTGGCCTGATGCCGCGCCCATTGGACCGCTGCGTGAACAGGTTGTTGGATTTGACATTCCTCCGCGCGCTTGCCCTCGGGCTCCTGCTTGCATCCGTCGTCTCACCCGCGCGCGCCGCCGATGCCGCGTTCACCCAATTCATCGCCTCGCTGTGGCCGGAGGCCAAGGCCGCCGGCGTGTCGCGCGAAACCTTCGATCGCGAGACGCGCTCGATCGAGCCCGACTACAAGCTGCCCGACCTGATCCTGCCCGGACGTCCGAAGACCGGCGCACCGGCGCAGGCCGAGTTCGTGCAGGTGCCGGCCGATTACATCAGGGAAGCCTCGATCGCGCGGCTCGCCGCTGAGGGGCAGCGGCTGTTGCAGAAGTATCGCTCCTCGCTTGATGCGATCGAGAAGCGGTTCGGCGTCCCGGCCACCGTCGTGCTGGCGATCTGGGGCCGCGAGACCGATTACGGGCGCTATTCGCTGCCCTACGACACGCTGCGCGTGGTGGCGACGCAGGCCTATGTCGGCCGTCGCAAGGATCAGTACCGCACCGAGTTCATCCTGGCGCTGAAGATCCTCGGCGAGGGCGCGGTGACGCGCAAGGAGATGCGCTCATCGTGGGCGGGAGCGACCGGCTACACCCAGTTTCTGCCGTCGGAATATTACAAGCACGGCGTCGATCTCGACGGCGACGGCCGCGTCGACATCTGGCATTCGGTGCCGGACGCGCTCGCCTCCGCCGCGCAGCAGCTGGTCAACAAGGGTTGGCAGCCCGGCGTGCGCTGGGCCTATGAGGTGCAGGCGCCGGCCAATGCCGACTGCACGATGGGCGTGCCTGAAGTGACGAAGCCGATCAGCCAGTGGCTGCGCGCCGGCTTCGTGCCGGTGCGCGGGCAGAAGCTCAGCGCCGCCGAGCAGGCGCAATCGGCGTCGCTGCTGCTGCCGGAAGGCAGCTACGGTCCGGCCTTCCTGACCACGCCGAACTACTTCGTGATCAAGGAATACAATTTCTCCGATCTCTACGTGCTGTTCGTCGGCCACCTCGCCGACCGCATGACGAGCCCGCAGCCATTCGCGACGCCATGGTCGGCGTCGAAGCAGCTGCGCTCCGCCGATGTCGAGGCGATGCAGCAGCAGCTGACGAAGATCGGTCTCTACAAGGACAAGCTCGACGGCAAGGCCGGGATGCAGACCCGCGCGGCGCTCGGCGCCTATCAGAAGCAGGCCGGGCTGAAGGTTGATTGCTGGCCGAGCGAGGCGGTGCTGCGCGCGATGAACGGGCAGCGCTGATCGGGCTGGCTCGCAAGGCCGCCTGTTGGCGTAAAAGCAAAAACCCGGCCGCGAGGCCGGGTTTTCGAATGTGATGCTGAAAACGTGTCGGTCGATCAGTCGCAAACCTGGATGCGACGGAAGCGCCAGCCGTAGCCGTCCCAGAAGCGCTCACGAACCATGCGGCACGGGGCCTCTTCGACGTAAACCGGCGCCGGTGCGACATAGACCGGGGCGGGGCGAGCGCCTGCGATAGCGCCGCCCAGCAGGGCGCCGCCGATCAGGCCGCCGGCAACGCCGGCCGCGACGGCGCCGCCGTCACCAGCCTTGGCAGCCGGAGCAACGGCCAGCGAACCGGCAATCGTGGTAACGGCGACAAGGGCAGCTAAAGTCTTCTTCATGTCTTTGGCTCTCCTGGAAGATGGTGGCGCCGTGGTTCGGCGCCGGGTTGAGGTGACTCACACGCTGATCTCGAACTGCTGTCTTGCTAAACAGCGCAGAACAGTCAACCGAAAGTAAACGTCCGCAGGCTGATCGCGCAGAAAAGCGGTTTTTTCTGGCCATCTGCAGCAGATGTCCCGGAGAAACAGTCGGTCTTCCGGGACATCTGGTTCGATTTAATCGAGATGAACGGCGATCAATCGCAAACGCGGACGCTGCGAACACGCCAAGTGTAGCCGTCCCAGAACCGCTGGCGCTGCCAGAAGCAGTCGGGGCCGTAGCCGGGTTCGGCGACATAGGCCGGACCGGGCGCATAGTAGCCGTATCCGGGACCGTAATAGCGGTTCTGCGATGCGATCGCGCCACCGACAATGGCGCCACCGATTAATCCCGCAGCGACGCCGGCGGCGACACCGCGTTGTGCCTGGGCGGGGGCGGGCACCGCCACAGTCGAAGCCGCCACAGCGGCGACGGCGCAAAGCGCCAGCAATGTCTTCTTCATGGCCTCACCTTTCTCGCGGCAGCAGGGACAGCGTGCATTGGCGATCTGTCTCGCCGGAGGGTTCCATATTCAGCTTGAATGATCAATGAACGACGCTGCCGCATTCGCGACCAAATGCTTGCAGTTTTTGCAATATCTTGCAACGCACAAGCCCGATAGCGCCGCGGCGAGGCGCCTACTCATGGGGGCCGGTGGCGAAGGCAGCGGTTATTGGCCGTCAGCCACCCGGCGGGTGTCGGATTCCTGACCTCCGACCGATTTAGACTCATTCCAATATGAATCCCGCATCAGTTTGGAATTGCTACAAAAACCGCTTTTTCCTTTTGCATCCCGCGGGAGCCGACAATATCCATATTGCCAAGCATCACCGTTGGACCCCGCCTTTCTCCGATGATTGTCTGTTCCTGTAACGTCCTTAGCGACCACGATGTCCGCAATGCCGTCAATGGCGGTGGGTCCGTGACTCGAAATGCCAAGCAGGTGTACGGCTGCCTCGGCTGCAATGCCGAATGCGGCCGCTGCGCGCGCACCATCAAGGCGATCATCGACGAGGCGCTCGGTCCTTGCGCCAAGGCCTGCTGCTCCGGCTGCCCCCACAGCGGCCATCCGCACGCCGCCAACGAGGACGCCGAGCCGGCAGAATTCGCGCTCGCGGCCTGCTAACGCTTCTCGTTTCGACGCGCTTCCTGACGGCGAACCGGCTTCCGTTTCGCTGGAAGACGCTGCGCTAATCCTTCGAATCCGGTTATCTACGCGCTGCTTCTGCGAAGAGTTGCTCTTGCCGATAATCTGATTTAGAAGCGTTCTAAGTTTAGCGCCGGCCAAGGTTGGCCGCGACAGGTGGAGTGGATCATGCAAGGCGACCCGAAGGTCATCGATTATCTGAACAAGGGGCTGCGCAGCGAACTGACCGCCATCAATCAGTACTGGCTGCACTACCGGATGCTCAACAATTGGGGCCTCCTGGAGATGGCCAAGGTCTGGCGCAAGGAGTCCATCGAGGAGATGGAGCACGCCGACAAATTCGTCGATCGCATCCTGTTCCTCGACGGCTTCCCGAACCTGCAGGTGCTCGATCCCCTGAAGATCGGCCAGGACGTCAAGGAGATCATCGAGTGTGACCTCGCCGCCGAGATCGGCGCGCGCACGCTCTACCAGGAGGCGGCGACCTACTGCCATGGCGTCAAGGACTATGTCAGCCGCGACCTGTTCGAGCAGCTGATGAAGGACGAGGAAGAGCACATCGACTTCCTCGAGACCCAGCTCGACCTGATCAAGCGCATCGGCCTTGAGCTCTACACCCAGAAGCACGTCGGTCATCTGAAGGGCGAGGATTCCTGACCGGCTGTCAGCCGCGCGCCGAGCGTCTGCCAAAATACGAGAGGCCGGCCTTGCGGGCGGCCTCTTTTGTTTTTGTGAACGAGCTATTCGTCAGTAGCACCGCGTGATGTTGATGGTGCGGTCGCCGCCGCGGCCGGGCACCGTGACGCTCTCGGTGGGGCAGCTCGACACATAGGGCCGATCCGACGGCACCACGGCCGGCGGATAGCGGTGCGCCCAATCCCACGGCACGTCCTGCGTGTAGGTGTAGCGGACGTCGCTCGAGACCGGCGCCGGGACCTCGGCGGCGAAAGGAACGCTCGCCGCGCCATCATAATATCCGCCCGCGTCCGGCAACACGATGCCGGGCACCCGCACATGATGGCGGAAAGCTGGATGATGCGAGGAGAACGTGCCGCGCGCTGCGGATCCGGATCTCGCATAGGTCTCGGTCGGGGAAGCAAGCAGCAGCGCTGCAATGCCAAGGGACGCCATCAGCGCCCCAGTTGTTCGATACGCCATTCTTCGAAGAGCCATGGCACGCACCAACTCGCGGTTACGGAGCATTTCTGCAGACGCTAGGCCGCGCCTCATGGCGCCCGCAAACTCATCCTTAATTATTGGTTAAAAAGTAAGGTTAACAGGGAGTAACTGTTTCAAATTGACGCGACCTCGCGCGCAGGCTTCCCGCGCAGGCGGCGGGCGCCGCTCAGACCGCATCCGCCGGAACGAAGCAGCTGATGATGATGCTGCCGCGGTGGTGCACGTACCACACCACGGCCTCGCCGACCGGGTTGCCGCGATCGCGGATCACGGCGCGCTCCGGCACCATCATCCACTCGCCCTCGATCGGCACCCAATAGGCGCCGCCCCGAACGTCGTAGCTGGTGCGATGGCCGTCGGAGATGTCGCAGCACGGCACGCCATTCGGCGCGATCACGCTCTTGAACCAGGCGCGGATATCGGGCGGCACGTTGTCATATTGGCCGTTGTCGAACGCCAGTGCAGCGCCCGCCATCATGGCGAGCCACGCAAGCACCGCGACATGCGTGAGCTTTCGCATTGCCTTCCTCCGGCGAAAACTTCTACGTGACCCGCGCGTAGCGTCACGCGAATCCGGTGTTTGCGCGATTAGGCACGAACCGCGCGCGGGATGCATGCTCAAAGAATCGGCGAAACCGCGCAGTCAGGCGTGATGCAGTGCGGGATGGTTGCGCTCAGGTTGGTTGCTTCGTGCGCGCCCTCTTCGCGGCTTTCACCGCGATATTGTCCCGCGCCATTTCGAGCACGCTGCGCAGCGTGATCTGATCCGCTTTCGCGAGGCGGACATTGGTGCTGCCGCTCTTGCCCCAGCCGCCCGGCACCGGCCGGAAGATCTCCGGCTCGGCCTCGACCACCATCGCCTGCTGCTCAGGTGTCAGCTTCACCATGCCCCAATCCTGGTCGGGATAGCCGAGCGTCGCGAAGATGCGCTTGCCGACGCGGAAGTCGGCGGTGCCGTGATGCGCGCCTTCAACGACCTCGGGCAGGCTCAGCGCAATGCGGCGGAAGCGATCAGCGGACATCGCCTTGGCCTCGATCGCTACATCGTGCGTTGCGGCGCCGTCTGCAACAGTTCCTGCAATTGCCTGGCATAGAACCGCGCGTCGCCGGTGGTGAGATGGCCGCGTGTCTCGCTGCTTGCCGGGATCAGATCAATCCTGCCGTTCTTGATCCGCTTCACTGCAGCTCCGGTGACGCCGGTCTCCGGCGGATTGCGCTCATCGTCGGCCGCATTGATCGCAAGCAGGGTGGCCTCGATCTTCTCCAGTCCCGCCGACGGATCGTAATCGTGCGAGGCCTCCCATTGATAGATGTAGTCGTTGGCATCTGATGTGACCGGCAGGGCCAGCTGGTCGTCGACGAGCTTGTCGGCCTGCGTCGCGGTCGGCGCCAGCATCTGGTAGGCGAGCGTGCCGCCGGCGCTGGCGAAGCGATAGGCGGCGATGGCGTATTTCATCATCCGCGGCTGGCTGGTGTAGTTGCCGCCATTGTAGTCGGGATCGTTGCGGATCGTTTCCAGCATCGTCCGCCGCAGCATCCAGTTGCGTGCCGCCATAGCGGTCGGCTGCGAGGCCATCGGCACCAGCACGTCCATCATCCGCGGATAGCGCACGCCCCAGATCCAGGTGTGCATGCCGCCCATCGAGTTACCGATCACGAGCCGCAGATGCCTGATACCGAGCCCTTCGGTGACCAGCCTATACTGCGCGTCGACCATGTCGTTGTAGTCGTATTTCGGAAAGCTCGTCCGCATCGCGTCCGACGGCTTCGACGATTTGCCGTGCCCGATGCCGTCGGGGATGATGATGTAGTATTTCGCCGCATCGAGCGGCTGGCCGGGGCCGAACAGCTGGCCGGCAAAGCTCGGCGTCAGCATGCTGGCCGCCGAGCCGCCGGAGCCGTGCAGCACCAGCACCGGCTGTCCGGTGGGCGCGCCGGCCGTGGTGTAGTGCAGCCGCAGTTCCGGCATCACCTCGCCGCTGTGAAACTTGAAGTCCTTTGCGATCCATTCGCCATCCTGCGGCGTGGGATAGTCTGCAGCCATGGCCGGTACCGACATCGAGACAACAACAGCGGCCACAAAGGCCGCGCACCAACGGATCATTATGCTTCTTCCCACGCGCGGCGCATTTGTCCAGCCGCTTGCGTGCAAGCCTAGCATGACGGAAGGCGTCGTCCGATAGCGGCGCCGCGCCCCTGACGCAGAAGTGTCCGGTTAACTCGCCTTCAGCACGTTCAGCGCATACCATCCCCAATAGACGCGGTGACGCTGGATCAGGCCGTCATCGATCTCCATGACCTCGACCAGATCCATCTGATCGCCGTCCGGAGACTGCCGTGGATACTCCCAGGTGAGAAGGCGGCCGTCGCTGAAGAAGCCCTGCTTGAAGCGCCGCCGTTGCGGCGGGTTCGTGCGGAACACGCGCGTGATGAACTCGCACAGCGCGTCGCGGCCGCGGACGATCCCGTCTTTGGTCTGCATCAAATGCTGGACCAGCGGGCTCTCGATCGAGGCGTCGGCTGCGTAGAGCGCGAGCGCCGCCTCGAGGTCCTTGTTACCGAGCGCATCATCCCAGAGCCTGTAGATACGTTCCGCGTCGTTGCTGCCAGCTGTCATGATCGTTCCCTTGTGTTTGGTCGACTGCCGCCCATTTGAACGGAACAGGCCGCCGCAACGTTTCAGGAAAATCTGAAATGAGCTGCGTGGCACGGCGCATGCGGGTAGGACGTTTCGGCGCGATCTGGAGGACGATGCGGTGGGATCATCCCAGGGCTTGCAGACAGGATTTTCGCGGATCGCCGAGGCCTTGGGCGATCCGGTCCGCGAGGCGATGGTCAGTGCGCTGGCCGACGGCAAGGCGCTGCCGGCGGGCGAGCTTGCTGCGGTCGCCGGCATTTCGCCGCAAGGCGCCAGCGCGCATTTGCAGAAGCTGGTCGACGCCCGCGTGCTGTCGGTGTGGGCACAGGGCAGGTTCAGATATTACCGGATCAGGGACGACGACGTCGCGGCGCTGATCGAGAACCTCGTCGATCTTGCGGCCAAGGCCACCGTCGGGCGGCGGCGTGCGATGCCGGCCGAGCAGCTCAGGCGATCGCGGACCTGCTACCACCACCTTGCGGGTCAGCTCGGCGTGCTGTTGTCGAATGCGCTGATCCGCCGCCGCCTCGTCGTGATCGACGGCCGCGATGGTCGCGTGACCGAGCAGGGGTTAGCCTGGTGCCGGGCCGAGGCAATCGATTTCGATTCGGCGCGGCAGCCGCATCTGCGGCTCTGCAACGACTGGACCGAGCGCGTGCCGCATCTCGCCGGTCCGTTTGCCAATGCCGTGCTGGCGCGGCTGATCGAGATGCGCGGCGTTGCGCCGCATCGGATTCCGCGCGCATTGCGGATCACCGACCGGGGGCGGGCGTTCTTCGACCGGCTTGGCGTCCAGGTTCCGTTCTGAAGGCGACGAGATGATCTAGCGGCCGTCCTCGACCTCGGTCTCCGGGCGGTCATTGCCGGAGGCGGTTTCGGTCAACCATTTGCCGTCCGACGTCTCGTACTGGATCGCCTCGGTACGGCCGGGGACGCGCTGCTCGTTGGCGGCGCGTCGGGCAGCGGCGAGTGCCGCGGCGTGGGTAGGAAATGGTTCCGAGAACACCCCGTTGACGGTATAGGCCCAGCCGCCGTCGTGCTGGACTACCTTGTAGATCACGTGGCTCATCCGGAACCTCGCTCCACCGTGGACGATGACACTGCCAGAATAGACCACGATGTCGTATTTTGCAGCAGCCGATCGTCCTGAGAGAGCCGCCCCGTTGCCGCGGGCGAGGGAGACCGACATGTGCCGCAATATCAAGACGCTGTTCAACTTCGAGCCGCCCGCCACCGAGGACGAGATCCACGCCTCGGCGCTGCAGTTCGTGCGCAAACTGTCCGGCTTCAACAAGCCGTCGCAGTCCAATGAGGCCGCCTTCAACCTGGCCGTGACCGAGGTCTCGAATGCCGCGCGCAGGCTCCTGATCTCGTTGCAGACCACGGCACCGGCGCGCGATCGCGAGGTGGAGGCGGAGAAGGCGAGGGAGCGTTCGCGCCTGCGGTTTGGCTGAGGGCGGGGCGCACTGTGATGCAGATCACGGTACGGCGCCACGCGTCCGGGCATCGGTGTCGTTCACCCGATCCCGGAGCGACGCCATGAAGCCTGCCCTGCTCACGTCCTGTTCGATTGCGTTCGCCGTGCTCTGGACCTGCGGCATGCTGTGGTCGAGCGGGACGATCGACCTTGCCAACGTCATCATCCTGTCGGCCTGCGGGGCGCTCGCGGGCGTTGCCTGGTATTACGCCATGCGCTGGGTCTTCCAGCTCATGCACCTCGCTCGCCCCTCCGATCCTCCGGCCAATCCGGGCGCGGAGCAGTAGGCATCGGGGCGACACGGACAGAGCTGGCCGCGTCGCCGCGCCAGGACCGGAAGGATTACTTCTTGTCCTTCTTGCGGTGCTTCTTCTTTTTCTTGTGATCGTCGTCCTCGTCGTCATCTTCCGCAAAGTCGATGGCGTCGACGTCAAGCGCGATCGCCTCCGCTGCCGCGCGCTCGGCGGCATCGCGCTCGGCGAACTCGGCGGCTTCACGCTCCTTGGTGCGCTTGTAGTCTTCCCAGGCGTCGAAGATCATGTGCAGCCACGGCATCACCTGCTCGATCGACGGCAATTGTCCGGGCGGGCCGGCTTCACCGCGCGGGCCGGCCGGTCCCTGCGGTCCCTGTGGGCCAGCCTCGCCGCGCGGACCCTGCACGCCCGCCTTGCCTTGCGCTCCCGGCTTGCCCTGGGGCCCCGCCTTCCCGACCAGTCCGGGCTTGCCCTGCGGACCCGGCTTGCCGCGCGCACCTTCCGGCCCCGGCCGCCCCGGATGTCCTTGCGGACCGGGCCGACCCGGCTCGCCCTGACGGCCCTGCGGCCCCTGCGCCCCTCGTGACCCCTGGCGGGAGATTGTCTCGTCAGCCACTGATATGCTCCGTCGCGATTTCAAGCCGCTTGTAACAGAGGTTGGATGACGGCTTCAATTCTGCCGGGCGCGGCTGATGCAAGCGATCAACAATCATAATTCGATGCGAAGATCGTGACGGGAGGACGCGTTGCGGATTCTGAACGACAGGCGCGGGGCAGTTGCAGGCGACGCAACAGGGACGCTGACGTTCGACATCGTGGTGACGCGGCACGATCTGCGCGACGAAGCGGCGTTTCGCAACACTGGCGTCCTCGATCTGTATGCCGAGCTGTTTCCTCCGAACGAGCGCGACGCCCCCGACGACATTGTGCGTTGGGTGTTGTCAGATGATGTCGGCGAGCGACGAGAGTTCAGCGTCGGTGATCAGCAGCTGTCATATTGCCTCGACTCGCGCTGCTTCATCCTGCGCGCGGAAGGGCGCGCGATCGGCCTCGGCTTCTTCACCTACGATCACGCAAGCGAGCTGATCTACTGCAACTATGTCGGCGTCGCGAAGGCGTGGCGCGGCGGCGGCCTGGCGGGCCGGTTCTATCGCGAGATGATCGAGATGCTCGACGCCTTGTTTCCGCGCAATATCGGCGTGGTGCTCGAGGTCGAGCCGTATGATCGCGATCGCCTGGCGGCGATCATCGGCGATCTCGAACTGACGGGCATGAGGCGGCTCGCAGCGGATCAACAGACCGAGATTCGCAGATTGCTGCGCGTTAACTGGTACGACAAGCTTGGCTATTGCTTCTTCTGCGACGCGCGCGGCATGCAGCCGCTTGAGTGTCGCTCGCCATGCCTCGATCCATCGCTATTGCCATCCGCTTGGGGCGGCGCGGAGGAAAATTATTGGTTGGCCTGTCAGTCGCGGACCGGCGCGTCCTTGGCGGAGGGCGAGCGCGCGGGTGAGCTCTGGCAAAGAGCCGTCGCTGCGATCTATGTCGAGATCCTCGCAAAATCGCTGGTCGACGACGATCCGAAGGGGCGGCGCGACTATTGGGACTATGCGACGGCGCTGGTCGCGCAGACGCTGCAACAGGCCGCGACGACCGAGGTGCGTCTCGCTCGCTGCCTTGATGCCGGCGGCAGCGAGCTGTTGTCGCGCTGGCGGCGGCTTTCGATCGACCTGCCGATCTAGCGTCGACGTGCCGCTCATGCGTGATGCGATCCGGTTGAATCGTCATCACGCTTAGCTCGTTGTCCAAGCACGATCTTCCCGGAAAGCCGCTTCGCGCGTTTCCGGATCTTGCTCTAGGCTGCGGCGTGCTCGCTCAGCGGCACGTCGATGCCGTCGGCCGAATATTCGCGGATCTTGTTCCGCAACGTCCGAACCGACAGCCCGAGCACGCGCGCGGCGCGGGTGCGGTTGCCGTCGCAGCGCGCAAGCGTTTGCAGCACGAGCTCGCGCTCGACTTCATCGACGGTCGCGCCGATCAGCAGTGGGACGATTTCATTTGGAGCCAGCGACGGCAGCAGAGCTTCCGGCGACGGTACGGTGGACGCGTAAGACATGAACTCCTCCCGATCAACGCCCGCTTCGTCGGTGAAGCGAAGACATCGAGAACCAACTACCCCGTAGATCAACGGTGTGCCGGTTTGGTTAACAAGCCCTTAACGCGCCCCTAACTCCCTGCTCTGTAAGCAAAATACCCAGAAATCGCCACGATTGCGGTTCCATCCGTCACAATGTGCGGTAGCCGCCATCGACCATCACGATCGATCCCGAGACATAGGCCGACAGGTCCGAGGCGAGGAAGATGGCGGGGCCGACGATGTCCTCCGGCTTGCCGGCGCGGCCGAGCGGGGTGTGGTCCATGAAGACCTTGACGAGGTCGGGATTGGTGGCGCGCACCTTCTCGTTCAACGGCGTCTCGATGAAGCCCGGCCCGATTGCATTGACGCGCACACCATCCTTGCCGAGTTCGGCGGCCAGCGCCTTGGTGAAGCCGAGCACGCCGTGCTTGGAGGCGGTATAGGCCGGCGAACTCGGCGTGCGCAGATGCACGAAGGACTGGATCGAGCCGATGTTGACGATGCGTCCCTTGTTCTTGCGCAGTGGCGCGAGGAACGAATGCGTCACGTTGAACACGCCGGTGAGATTGATCGAGATGATGTCTTCCCAATCCTTGATCACGGCCTCGTCGGTGCCGAGCATGCCGTTGCGGCGCGCGATGCCGGCATTGTTGACCAGGATCGAGACCGGCCCGGCCTTGTCGGCCACTTGCTTTGCCATCGCGACGCAGGCGTCGCGATTGGTCACGTCGAGCGCAAAGCTCTCCGCCTTGCCGCCGGCATTGCGGATCTCCCTGGCCGCTTCCGCCGCCGCATCGCCGTTCATGTCGAGCAGCACCACGCGCGCGCCCTCGCGGCCGTAGCCCCGTGCGATGGCGCGCCCGATGCCCGAGCCCGCACCGGTGATGACGGCGATGTGATTGTCGAGAAGGGCCATGGCGTTTCCTCGTTCTGATTTGTGAGCGTTGTCGACAACACTATTCAAAACTGCGCCAACCGAAACGCCAAGCCGCGTTTGCGCGTTGCTGTTATCCGGATTCGGATGACGGTTACGGACCGCGGACATGGACCCGCATATCAGACACTGGAAAGTTGCGATCGAGCGCTTTTGCGCGGCGCCGGATCCCGACTACCGCGAGATGGCCAAAATGGTCGCGGAGATCGCCGCGACCGACATCGACGAGACGCTGCGGCATGCGGCCGCACAGGTGCTGCCGATCCTGCGCCAGGCGGCGATGAAATCGGCCGACCGCCGCACCAAAGCGATGGCGCTGCGCCGTCTCGGCATCGTCAACGACGCACTGCACATGCTGTCGGCACCGCGGTTTGGCCAGCGCGGCCTGGCGCCGAAGGCGCTGACGCAGGAGGAGCAGTACCGGCAATTGCTCGGCCTGCCGTTGGGCCGCCGCCTCGCTGCGACCGAAGTCCAGCAGGCTTTCAAGCGCGCCGCCAAGACGGTGCATCCCGACGGCGGCGGCAACGGCGCGGCATTCCTCGAACTCGCCGCCGCGCGCGACGCCCTGATCAAGCATCACTGACGCTGGATCGCGTCATATCTGACAGCACAAGGACGGACGCCGCGCTGTTGCCGCGTGTCCGCCCTTTGCGTGATCGAATGGCGTTCGCTCAAAACGCGCAGGTGCCGTTGTTCAGGAGGCCGGTCTTGTAGCTGAACGCAGCGTCGAAGGTCGGCAGCTCCTCGCTGACGATGGAGAAGTTCGCCGGCCACGGCGTGGTCGGGATGCTCTGGTCCCAGATCTGGCAGAAGCCGGTGTCCTGCCAGCGGATCAGATGATAGGGCGTGGCGCTGGCTGGGCTTGCCGCGGCAAGCAAGGACACGGTGGCGGCAATGGCGGCACAGGCAATCGCAAGACGACGCATGGGAAATCTCCGGTTTGAAAAATGAATGCTCCGCGGGGCAATCCTGGAGCTCAGGGGCCGATCGCCCCGGACATGCAGTGAGTATTGCAACCCCGGGAACAGGTTCAACACCGGTCGTGCGAAAGCACCCGTCAACAAATCGGCCATCGCTGTGCCAAATTGCGCCTGTTTACGCGCTTGCTACAGTCGGAGCATCGCGATTCGCAGCCGTGTCACGACGCGAGCAAATCGACGAGAGCAAATCGACGTGAGTAAATCCTGGGGAGACCACACATGAAACCTTCATCCACCCTGCGTGCTGCGCTTGCCGCGCTGCTGGCGTTCATTGGCCTTGCGTTCTCTTCCGCGGCCCGCGCCGACAGCGGCTTCGTGACGCTCACGATCTACAAGGCCGGATGGATCATCGGTGGCTCCGGCGGCAGCGGCGTGTTGACCTTCCGCGGCCGCTCCTACCGGCTCTCCACCGGCGGCCTCGACTACGGACTGGTGTTCGGCGGCTCCAAGACCGTGCTACGCGGCCGGGTCAGCAACATCAACCGTCCGTCCGACGTTGCCGGCGTCTACGGTGCGGCCGGCGCGGGGCTTGCCGTCGGACGCGGCGCGCGTGCGATCGTGCTGACCAATCAGAAGGGCGCGGTGTTGGAGTTGACCGGCCACCAGGTCGGCCTGATGGCCAACGCCGATCTGAGCGGGCTTGCGATCACGATGCGGTAGAGCATTTCGTTCGGTTTATCCCCGTCATCCTGAGGAGCGCGTCTTCGCGCGTCTCGAAGGATGCACGGCCCGACTGGTGGCCGATTCATCCTTCGAGGCTCGCCGAAGTGGCTCGCACCTCCAGCGACAATGGCATAGCCATGACAATGGCATAGCCATTGCGCAGGGATGACGGGGACAGCTAGTCTAAAGCGTTGAGTGCGCGAAGCCGCAAGGCCGTGCCGGCACCGGCCGGGGCGAAGCCGCGCTCACCTGAACAGATGCAGCGCGGCGTATTGCAGCAGCATGATGGTCTTGGCGTCGACGATGCGGCCGTCGCTGATCATGGCGAGCGCGTCGTCGATCGCAAGCTCGAGCACCTCGATGTCCTCGCCCTCGTCGGCGAGCCCGCCGCCGTCACCGATGCGCATCGCGGCGTCGTATTCGGCGACGAAGCAATGCAGCTTCTCGGTCACGGCGCCCGGAGACGTGAAAGCCTCGAACACCTTGCGCACATGCACGAGCCGGTAGCCGATCTCTTCCTCCGCTTCGGCGCGGATGCGTGCTTCCGGCTCGGCACCGTCGAGCATGCCGGCGGCAACCTCGATCAGCAGATCGTCATAACCGTTGGCGAAAGCGGGGAAGCGGAACTGGCGCACCAGCACGACGCAGCGGGTCGTCAGATTGTAGGGCAACAGCGCCGCGCCGTTGCCGCGGTCGTAGACCTCGCGCACCTGGGTCTGCCATTCGCCGTTGGCGCGCCGGTAGTCGAACGTCGCGCTCTTCAGCTCGTAGCGGCGCTTCGAAAGCAGCTCGACGTGCTTGACGCGAACGCGGTCGGCGATGCTCATGCGTCGGTCCTCAGCCCTCTCACGGCGTCGCTTCGCGCCCGTCGAGCCATTTGGCCAGCATCACCGAGGTCGACTCGTCATAGCCGAGCGATTGGTAGAACGCGCCGGCCTTGGCGTTCTCCCGCCGCACCAGCAGTTGCAGCTTCGGCACGCCGGCGGCGCGCAGCCAGTCCTCGGCCGCCGCCATGATGGTGCGGCCAAGCCCCTTGCCCTGGCGGTTGGGATCGACCGCGACGTAATAGACCCAGCCGCGATGACCGTCGTGGCCGACCATCGCGGTCGCCACGATCGCATTGGCGTCGCGGCCGACCAGCACGGCTGAATTCGGTCCGCGCCGCGCCAGCGCGATGTCGGCAGCAGGATCGTTCCATGGCCGCGTCAGGCCGCAGGCCTGCCACAGCGCGACGACATCGGCGATGTCGTTATCGGTGATCTCTGCAATGGCGAGGGAGGCAGAGGAGGAGGGCATCGTCGCCTGCGCGGTCACAGCACCTTGCCCGGGTTCATGATGCCGAGCGGATCGAGCATCGCCTTGACCTGCCGCATCAGCTCGATCGCGACCTTATCCTTGACGTCAGGCAATTCGTCGCGCTTGAGCACGCCGATGCCGTGCTCGGCCGAGATCGAGCCGCCCATCCGCAGCACGATCTCGAACACGACGGCATTCACGTCGTGCCAGCGCGCCAGGAAGTCGGCCGCATTGGCGCCGACCGGCTGGCTGACATTGTAGTGGATGTTGCCGTCGCCGAGATGGCCGAACGGCACCGGCCGCGAACCGGGGATCAGCTTCACCACGGCAGCATTGGCTTCCTCGATGAAGGCGGGCACGGCTGCGACGGGCACCGAGATGTCGTGCTTGATCGAGCCGCCTTCCGGCTTTTGCGCCGCCGACATCTCGTCGCGCAGCTTCCAGAACGCCTGGCGCTGGCTCAGATTGGCGGCGATGACAGCGTCATCGACGATGCCGTCCTCCATGCCCTGGGCCAGGATAGCCTCCAGCGTGTCGCGCGCATCGTCGCGCGACGACGACAATTCCATCAGCACGTACCAGGGGTGCTTGCTCTCAAGCGGATCGCGGATATCGATGCCGTGGCGGATCGAGAAGTCGACCGCGACGTCGGCGAGCAGCTCGAAGCTCGTCAGCGCTCCGGCCGCTTGATCGCGCGAGATCGACAGCAGCTTGAGTGCGGCCGCCGGCGAAGCCAAGCCGACATAGGCGGTCTCGACCGCACGCGGCCGCGGAAACAGCTTTAGCGTGGCCGCGGTAATGATGCCGAGCGTGCCTTCGGCGCCGATGAAGAGGTTGCGCAAATCGTAGCCGGTGTTGTCCTTTTTCAGCTTCGACAGCGCGTTCAGCACACGGCCGTCAGCCAGCACGACTTCGACCCCGAGCGCCATTTCGCGCGCCACGCCATAGGCAAGGGCTCCGGTGCCGCCGGCATTGGTCGAGAGGTTGCCGCCGATCGTGCAGCTGCCTTCTGCGCCGAGCGACAGCGGAAACAGCCGGTCGACCTCGACTGCCCTCTGCTGCGCGACCTGCAGCACCACGCCGGCCTCGCAGGTCATGGTGTTGGATTCGACATCGATATCGCGGATCTTGTCGAGACGCCGCAGCGAGACCACGACCTCGCCATTGTGCGGCGTCTGGCCGCCGACCAGGCCGGTATTGCCGCCCTGCGGCACCAGCGCGATCCTGTGCTCGGTCGCAAGCTTGCAGATCGCAGCGACCTCGGCGGTCGAACCCGGGCGCAGCACCAGCGGCGAGCGGCCGTGGAACAGGTCGCGTTCCTCGGTGACGTAAGGCTTGATGTCGGCAGCATCGGTCACCGCATATTTCGCGCCGACGATGGCGCGGAATTTTTCAAGCAATTCGGGCGGAAGCGGCGGCACCGCTGATTGGACGATGTTCATTTTTTCTTGGTCTTTCACTCAGTCGGGGATCTTTGCCTAAGCATGCCCTTCGCGCAAACGCTTCGCGTTTGTCGCGAGGGAAAACCGGTTCCCGCTTGGCGCCAACGCGGCCGTTCCGGTCCGGGTCATGCTTGTTACCGCCCAACGGCTGCGCGGCGCAGCCGGTCATTGATGGCTTCGCCCAATCCCTCCTCGGGAATCGGCGTCACCGCGATCGCATCCGCGTTTCTCTTGTCGAGGGTGCGAAGGTAGCCGAACAGATTGGCGGCGGCCTCGGCAAGATCGCCGCGCTCGGACAGGTTCATCTCCACCGAGGCGCATTCGCGCCTCGCGACCTTGGCCGGCCCGAACGACAGCAAGGCTTCGCCGACATGGACGTCGCTGGCATTGAGCCGGACCGGTGTCCGCGGCGCGTAGTGAGAGGCGAGCATGCCGGGGGCAACCGGCTGGGCGTCGCTTTCCGCGTCTTGCGGCGGCGACTGCAAGGGCTGGCCGAGCACGCGCTCGATCTCTGCGCGCGTCAGCCCGCCCGGTCGCAGCAGCACCGGATCGGAGAAGCAGCCGATGATGGTGGATTCGACGCCGACCTCGACCGGCCCGCCGTCGACGATCAGGTCGATGCGGCCCGCGAGATCGCCGTTCACATGCTCGGCGGTGGTCGGCGAGACATGGCCGGAGAGATTGGCCGACGGCGCTACCACGGCACCGCCGAAAGCCTTGATGATGTCGCGCGCCACCTTGTGGGCCGGGATGCGTATGGCGACCGTGTCGAGCCCGGCGGTCGCGAGTTCCGCAACTGGGCAGGACAGCGCCTTCGGCAGCACCAGGGTCAGGGGACCCGGCCAGAACGCGTCCGCCAATCGCAGGGCCTGCCCATTGAACAGGGCAATCCGGCGGGCGGCGCCCAGATCGGCGACATGGGCAATCAGGGGATTGAAGGCCGGCCGGCCCTTGGCCTCGTAAAGCCGGGCGATCGCTGAGGCGTTGCCGGCATCGGCGCCGAGGCCATAAACCGTCTCGGTCGGAAACGCCACCAGGCCGCCCTCGGCCAGGACCCCGGCGGCCGTCGCCGTGGCGGCGGCGCCGGCGGACAAAACGTGCGTTTTCAGACCTGTATCCACTGTGACTAGATTCCTCAATTGGGTGGCTCGTGGTCCCTTGCGGTCCCCGAAACCCGACGCTATAAGCCGGCCCTCAGTCGGAGTGTGGCTCAGCCCGGTAGAGCACTGCGTTCGGGACGCAGGGGTCGCAGGTTCGAATCCTGCCACTCCGACCATTCTTTCAAGCACTTATAGTTTCTGTGTTTTTCGTGCGCAACGACATGCGCATCGATTTGAAGCGCGGCTGCCATGTCGGTCGATTTCGGGACGCCTGTCTCTGATATCGGCGATTCGGGACCATTGGAGCGCGCGAGGGTAACGGCCCCTGACGTGATGTTGCGTAGCACGTCGCCAATCACCACACGGTCTCCCTTCGGACCTCTCGACTGATCCTGTCCGGCATCAAAGCACGAATAGCCCGCCGCGAGTAGTGCTCAGCTTGCCGGCGCAAATACCTGTCAAGGGTTGCCGGCGTCAAAGGCCAGCAGAACATTGCCGGGCAGCCCGCTCCATTGCGCGTAGCCGGAATTGACGTACAGCATGCCGTCGACGACGACCGGGCCGGGTCCGTCCATGGCGCCGCCATGGGCCGCAACGCCGTTGACCGTGGCGTAGTCGCGGGCGGTGTCGATTTCCCAGAGCAGCCGTGCGTCATCGGTCGCGTAGGCGCGCAGGAAGCCGCTCACGCCGCCCGAGAACACGACGCCGGGAATGGCGGTGACCGCCGCGGAGAGAGCGGGACTGCACTGGGGGCGGTCGCCACAGGCCACCGGCGCCACCTGCATCGCGATCCTTCCGGTCGCAAGATCGAGCCCGAACAGGCCGCCACCTTCGCTTGAATTCAGACGTCGCGTGCCGTCCCTGAGAAATCGTACGTCCGAATTGGCGACATAGATTCGGTCCTGGTCGGCGGCGGAACCCCATTCGGTCCCGCCCAACGCGCCACCCTTGCCGATCCGCGTCTGCCACAGGATCTTGCCCTCGTGGTCGGGATCGAGCGCGTGGACCACGCCGGATTTCTGGCCGATCACCAGCACGCGCTGTCCGTTACGCAGGCTCACCAGGATCGGTGATTGGCCGAAATCATGGTCGGGGCCGCGGTCTTCCGGACAATTGCTCTGATCGGTGCCGAAACACGCAACGACGAAGCTGTCCTTCGGTGTGGCCTGTTGGTGCCAAAGCATTCGGCCGGTCGCGAGATCGAACGCGAGGATGGCATCGCTGGTGTCGGTTGCCGGATCGGCATAGCTGTTCGAGGTCGCGACATAGAGCGCCTGGCGCTGCACGTCGATCGTCGGCGCGGACCAGACCGACGCGCCGGCCGGACCGAACAGCTGGGTCCCGAGGGCGTTCGCCCGTGTCGGATGCGGTGCCTCGGGAATCGTATAGGCCTTCCAGATCTGCGCGCCGGTCTCGGCCTTCAGCGCAACGACGCTGCCGCGAAACGTACAGCACTGGTAGGTGGGACGAGACCCGATAGCCTCCTCGATCGATGAAACGCCGACATAGACGACGCCGGAATAGAACACTGGCGCACCGGTAATCCGGCCGGCCACATGATCGTCGACCTTGCTCTTCCAGATCAGTTTGCCGGTCGCGGCATTCAGGGCGTAGACGTTGGCACGCACATCGCCAAAGAAGATGGCAGGCTGGCCGTTGTCCAGCGGGGCAAAGCTGATGGCCGTCCGCACCGGCGCCTCGGTCGGAAACGCCCAGCGCGTGCAGCCGCTTTTGGCGTCGAGGGCGTGGACCTTGCGGTCGCCGCCACCGACGAACAGCAAGCCGCCGACGACAGCCGGCTGCGCGTTGGCGTTCGACGTGTCAGGAAATCCGAACGCCCATTTCAGACGCAGCCGCGGGACCTGGTCTTGCGCGAGGCCGGCCATTGCCGCCGGCTGAAACCGGCTGTTGTTGATATCCGTGCCCCAACCGTTCCACCGCGGCCCATCGATCGGCTGCGGAAAGCCGGTCTCGTTCTGCGCGCATTGGCCTGCGCTCTCGGTTGGCACGAGCGACGCGGCCTTTCCGGTGACGAGTGAGGCGATCGCCGCCCGCTCGTCGCTGGTCAGTCCCTGCGCGAAGGATGCCATCGGGCCGGTGGTGATCGCACCAAGCACCTCGTCGAACGATCTGGATTGCAGGGTGGTGCGGCTCGGCGCGCGAACACCCGTGTTGCTGCTGTCGTGACATTGCGCACAGCGTTGCGCGTAGAGGTCGGCACCGGCTTGCTGCGCCGCGGCGGGCAGGCAAGACGAGATCAGGGCGATGGCAATCGCAGCACTCAGTTTCATCGTGATTCACCGGCGTTGGCTTTGATGAAGAGAGCAATTGCAGCTTAGCACAACCTTCCGGCTGCCATCGTGCCTGGCGGAGGCCGGCCGCACGTATGGCGGTGCAACATCCGATCGCCGCCTTCAATTCGAGCGCCCGCCGGCGCGATCTCCCATTGACAGGTCGGTCGATGTGATAGAATTATAACAAGATAAGTTGCAAAAATAACAATATGTCACCATCGTACCAGCGCCTCGCGCGGTCGACGGGAGGAAAATTTGGAATTGTCCGGTTCGATCGCAGCCGAGCCTCGGCCGTCGACGGCGCTGTTGATGGTCGGTGGCATCAACAAACGCTTCGGCGGCGTGCGGGCGTTGCGCGACGTCAACCTAGAGGTCCGGGCCGGCGAGGTGCACGCGCTGCTGGGCGAGAACGGGGCCGGCAAGTCCACGCTGATCAAGATCCTTAGTGGTGTCCACGCGGCCGACAGCGGCACGATCGAGATCGCCGGCAAACCAGCTACGTTCGACAGTCCGGCTAGATCGCGCGAGGCAGGCATCGCCGTCGTCTATCAGGACCTCAGTCTCGTCGAGTCGCTGAGCGTCGCCGACAATCTGTTGCTCGGCCGCGAGCCGCGTACGCGGTTCGGCTTTGTCCGCAAGCGCGAACTGATGGCCAGGGCCGGGGCGTTCCTGAGCGAGCTCGGCATTCCCCTCGATACCAAGGCAGCAGTCGGCTCGCTGCCGTTCGCCTACCGCCAGATGACCGAGATCGCCAAGGCACTGATGGGCGAGGTGCGCCTGTTGATCCTCGATGAACCGACATCGTCCCTTACTTCGGATGAAGTTCGCATCCTGTTCGATGCGATCGGCAAGGCGACGCGCCGCGGCGTTGGCGTGATCTATGTGACGCATCGGCTCAACGAGGTGTTCGAGATCTCGCAGCGTGTCACGGTGCTGCGCGACGGCGGCAATGCCGGGACTTTCGTCACCGCCGAGACCGACATGAAGCGGCTGGTGAACGCCATCATCGGCATCGATCGATTGGTGCCCGCGGCGTCGCGCGCCGAACCTGCAGTTGCGCGTTCATTCGATCCGTCGCCGGTTCTGTCGCTGTCGCGCGTGTCGAACGATCGCCTGTCGGCCGTCGAACTGTCCGTGATGAAGGGTGAGATCCACGGCCTTGCCGGATTGATCGGCAGCGGACGCACCGAGATTCTGGAGACCATCTTCGGCCTTCGGCCGGTCGACAGCGGCACATGCCAGATCGACGGCCGGCCATGGCTGCCGAGGAGCGCGGCCGATGCGATCGACCATGGCGTCGCGCTGGTGCCGGAAGACCGGCATCTGCAGGGCCTGGTGCTGGATCATTCGATCGAGCGCAACATCACCTTGCCGCGGATTCCGCATTTCTCGCGCTGGGGCTTCATGCAGCAGCGCGCCGCCGCCCGGCGTGCCGACGCTGCGGTGGCGAGGCTGTCGGTGAAGGCACAAGGCGCTTCGAGCCTGGTCAGGACATTGTCCGGCGGCAACCAGCAGAAGGTCGTGTTCGGAAAATGGAATGATCCGCGGCCGCGCGTGCTGCTGCTCGACGAGCCGACGGTCGGCGTCGACGTCGGCGCGCGCGAGGAGATCTACGGCGTGATCCGCAATGCCGCTCGCGACGGCACCGGCGTCCTGGTGGTCTCGTCGGACCTCGTCGAACTGATCGAGCTCTGCGACCGCATCTCCGTGATCGTCGATGGACGCGTGGCGCGAACGCTGCTGCGCGGGGAGATCGATGATGCCGAAGAGCTCCATCATCTGCTGCAGATCTACCAGGCTTCCGAACAAGGCGTATTGCAAGAGCTGCTCGCATGACCGAACTGACCGCGCCCAACCTCGTCGCCTCGTCGACCCGATCCGATCGACGCCGCAAGCTGCTGCAGAATCTGCTGCGGGGTGAGCGGCCCTACATGCTGTACATCGCCTTCGTGGTGCTGCTGGTCGTGTTCAGCCTGTCCTCGCCCTGGTTCCTGTCGGTCGACAATTTCCTGAACGTCGGACGCCAGACCACGCTGGTCTCGATCATCGCGGTCGGCATGACCTTTGTGATCATCGCGCGCCAGATCGATCTGTCGGTCGCATCGACATTGGCGCTGTCGGGCATGGCCGCGGCGCTCGCGATGAGTCAGATCAACAATAGCTGGATCGTAGGCGCTGTTGCCGGGCTCGGCACCGGCGCGCTGGTCGGGCTGCTCAACGGCATCCTGACCACGCAGCTCTCGATCCCGTCGTTCCTGGTGACGCTGGGTTCACTGAGCATGGCGCGCGGTTTGGCGATGATGGTAACCAATACCAAGCCTGTCATCATCACCAACGAGACGTACTTTGCGATCTTCGGCGAAGGCTCGTTCCTGGGCATACCGGTTCCGATCGCCTGGACGCTGGTGGCGATGATCGTCGGCATCCTGCTGCTGCACTATAACGTGTTCGGCCGCCGCATCTATGCGGTCGGCGGCAATCCGACCGCGGCGCTGTATTCCGGTATCAACACCAAATGGGTAACGACCGCGGCCTTTGTGCTGACCGGCGCGCTCGCCGGGCTTGCGGCGCTGGTGCTGTCCGCGCGCTCGCACGCCGCGCGGCCCGACGTCGTGCAGGGCATGGAGCTCGACGTCATCGCCGCCGTGATCCTCGGTGGTTGCAGCCTGTTCGGCGGGCGCGGCTACATCCTGGGGACGCTGTTCGGCAGCCTCATCATCGGCACACTCAACAACGGCCTCGTGCTGCTCGGCGTCAGCTCGCCGCTGCAGCTCGTCATCAAGGGAGCGATCATCGTGGCCGCGGTCGCCTTCACGAAACGCTAGAGCACGACGGTGCAGCGCATGGGCCGCAAGGTCAGGCGTTGCAAGGGTAGGGGCAAGGTCGCCGGCCTCCGGTCAATCGGCGACCAAAACGGGAGGAAACAATGAAGCCGATCTTGCGACAAACCCTGCCGCTGACCGCGTTGATCGCGGCGACGGCCATTTCGATCGCCGCCTCGGCTCGCGCCGAAGTGCCTGCAACCTGCGTCAAGGGCGTCGATCTCGCGACGCTTGGACCGAAATCGATCGTCGGTCAGGGGCCGCACGGCGAGAAGGCCGCCTCGCCCGAAGTGCTGGCGCTGTCGGACGCCGATGCCGCCAAGATCAGGGAGAAGCATTTCAAGGTCGGCATCTCCATGCAGACCGTCAATCTCGACTGGGCGCAACTGCAGATCCAGGGCATCACCGATACGCTGAAGAAGTACGGTGTGACCGTCACCGGCGTCGCGTCCGCCGAATATCAGGTCGACAAGCAGATCGCCGATATCGAGAACACCATCCAGCAGCATCCGGATGGCATCATCTCGATCCCGGTCGATTTCACGGCGACCGCACCGACCTACAAGAAGATCGCCAAGGCCGGCATCAAGCTCGTGCTGATGGACAGCATCCCGACCGGCCTGAAGCATCCGGAGGAATATGCCTCCATGATCTCGGCGGATAGCCAGGGCAACGGCCTGATCGCGGCCCAGATCCTGGCGTCCTGCGTCGCGCAGGGCGGCACCATCGGCCTCGTCAATTTCGGCGTCGATTATTTCAGCACCAACGAGCGCACCAAGGGCGTCCGTGAGTGGATGCAGAAGAATCGTCCCGACATCAAGATGAAGCAGGTCGACTTCACCGACCCGCCGAAGGTGTCGCAGATCGCGGGCGACTTCCTCACCGGCAATCCGGATATCAAGGGCCTGTTCGCGGTCTGGGACCAGCCGGCGCTCGATACGCTGAGCTCGATGCGCGCGCAGGGCATCGACATTCCGGTCGCCACCGTCGATCTCGGCCTGCAATCGGCGATCGAGATCGCCAAGGGTGGCCCGCTGAAGGCGACCGGATCGCAGCGCCCCTATGACCAGGGTGTCGCCGAAGCGATGGCCATGATGAACGCGCTGCTCGGCAAGGAAACGCCGGGCTGGATCGGTGTGCAGTCGCTGCCGGTGACGCAGTCCAACGTGTTGGAATCCTACAAGACGGTGTTCAAGAAGGAGCCGCCGCCGGAGCTGACCGACGCCTGCAACAAGGCGAAGCCTGCCTGCAACTGAGCCGCAGGAGTGCGATGCGTGGTCCCGCGAGCCCGCGCATCGTGAGCAGCCTGATCCGGGCGTGCCAGCCCCCGCTCGGATCAGGTTGCGCTGGTCACGTACTCGACGGGAAGGCTACGGAAGTGCTTGCGCATGTCCGCTGACGCCGCGCCGCCGACGATGATGCGCGAGAACGCGCCGATATCGGAGAAGAACGCCGACTTGAGGCTGCCGAGCTTGCTGGCGTCGATCACCAGGATGCTTTCCATCGCGGTCTCGATGACGGCCTGCTTGACGGCGACCTCGTGAAAATTCGAGCAGCTCGCGCCGCGGGTCCAGTGCACGCCGCCCGCGGAGATGAAGGCCTTGTTGATGCCGAGCCGCCGCAGATAGGATAGGCCGTCGTCCGACGCAAAGGACTGCGACGACGGATGGTAGAGGCCGCCCATCAGCATCACCTGCGTGGCCGGCCGTCGCGTGACGATCGACGCCACGTTCATCGAATAGCAGATCACCGAAAGCGGCAGGTCCTCCGGTAGGCAGTCCGCCAGCGACTGCATCGTCGTGCCGCAATCGATGAAGATCGTATCGCCTTCCTTGATCGAGGCCGCGGCAGACCGGCAGGCCAGGCGCTTGTCCTGGGTGTGCTGATCGATCTCCTGCTCGAACGTGTACTTGACCCCGGTCGGCGACGCCGCATTGACGACGTAGCCGCCGAGCAGCGCCAGCGCGGCGTCCGGCCCGGCGAGATCACGCCGGACCGTCATTTCGGAAACCTTGAGGAGCTCGGCGGCGTCCTTCAGATGCAGCGTGCCGCTCGATTCGACGGCGCGGCGCAGCCTCTGCAGGCGCTGCACGCGCGTCTCGCTTGGTCGTGCGTTCGATGTTTCAGCCATTTTGATCGCCGGGCTTGCTTATCCGATTGACAATGATCTTACAATGTTGTGAGTTTATCAACGTCGATTTGTTACAATAATAACATCCAGTCCGGCGGGCTGATCGAGGGTCGGGGACGGTGTCGTCCTCAGGCCGTCGGCAAACCCCGCGGCAAGGTCAGGGGAGGATCACATGTTGCGATCGACACATTCAGTCTATCTGGCGATCTCGTCGATTCGCTAGGACGCACGGCGCCTCCATGACGCAGAGCGTCTTCATGCAGAATCCATCCCCATTGGCCGCGCAGTCGCCTTCCCCGGGCGGCGGGCATCAGCTCCCGCGCAACAGCGGTCGCGCGCTCGAGATGGATTGGGTCGACGAGATCAGGATCAATCTGTCGGCCGCCGAACGCCGCGTTGCGAGCCTGCCGGGCCGGCGCACGGTCAAGAAAGACGCGCAGGCGGCGTGGCTTCTCAAGGCGATCACCTGCATCGACCTGACGACGCTCAATGGCGACGATACGACCGAACGGGTGAAGCGCCTCTGCGCCAAGGCCAAAGCGCCGGTGCGCGGCGACCTTCTCGAGCGGCTCGGCTTTGCCGGCCGCGAGCTGCATACCGGCGCGGTCTGTGTCTACCATCGGTTCGTGGCGACGGCCGTCGAAGCGCTCAGCGGATCGGACATCCCGGTCGCCGCGGTCTCGACCGGATTTCCCGCAGGCCTCGTGCCGCATGATCTGAAGCTGAAGGAGATCGAAGCGTCGGTCCGCGACGGCGCGCAGGAGATCGACATCGTCATCACGCGCGAGCATGTGCTGACCGGCGATTGGCGGGCGCTTTACGCCGAGGTGCGGGATTTCCGCGTCGCCTGCGTCGACGCGCATCTGAAGACGATCCTGGCCACCGGCGATCTCAAGACGCTGCGCAATGTCGCCAAGGCGTCGATGGTCTGCATGATGGCCGGCGCCGATTTCATCAAGACCTCCACCGGCAAGGAAGGCGTCAACGCGACGCTGCCGGTGACGCTCGCGATGCTGCGGATGATCCGCGTCTATCAGGAGCGCACCGGCTACCAGATCGGCTTCAAGCCGGCCGGCGGAATCTCGACGGCAAAGGACGTGCTCAACTATCAGTTCCTGATGAAGGAGGAGCTGGGACGCGACTGGCTCGAGCCGGATCTGTTCCGCATCGGCGCCTCCAGCCTGCTCGCCGATATCGAGCGACAGCTCGAGCATCACGTGACCGGCCACTATTCGGCCTTCAATCGCCACCCCGTGGGATGAGACTCCAGCGATGAGCGTCGCAAGCTATTTCGAGACCATGGAGTATGGCCCCGCGCCGGAGGCGGACGGCGAGGCACGCGCCTGGCTGGCGCGGCATGGCGCCACGTTCGGGCATTTCATCGCCGGCAAGTTCACAGCGCCGCACGCCGGCAAACACCTCACGACGACCGAGCCGGCCACGGGCAAGACGCTGGCGCGCATCGCGCAGGGCGCCGCCGCCGATATCGAGGCGGCGGTCAACGCCGCACGCACTGCGCAGACAGCCTGGGCAAAGCTCGGCGGTCACGGCCGCGCGCGTCATCTCTATGCGTTGGCGCGCATGCTACAGCGTCACGCCCGGCTGTTCGCCGTGCTGGAGGCGATCGACAACGGCAAGCCGATCCGGGAAACCCGCGATCTCGACGTGCCGCTCGCCGCGCGCCATTTCCTCTATCACGCCGGCTGGGCGCAGCTGCAGGAGCGCGAATTCACCGATCAGGTGCCGGTTGGCGTGATCGGGCAGATCATTCCGTGGAATTTTCCGCTGCTGATGCTGGCGTGGAAGATCGCGCCGGCGCTGGCCGCGGGCAATACGGTGGTGCTGAAGCCGGCGGAGTTCACCTCGCTCACCGCGCTGCTGTTCGCCGAACTGTCGGCCGAGGCCGGCCTGCCGCCGGGCGTGCTGAATGTCGTGACCGGCGACGGTGCCACCGGCGCGCTGCTGGTCGAAAGCCCCGGCGTCGACAAGATCGCGTTCACCGGCTCGACCGAGGTCGGACGGCTGATCCGCCAGTCGACCGCAGGCACCGGCAAGTCCCTCACGCTGGAGCTCGGCGGCAAGTCGCCGTTCATCGTGTTCGACGATGCCGATATCGACGGCGCGGTGGAAGGCGTGGTGGATGCGATCTGGTTCAACCAGGGCCAGGTCTGCTGCGCCGGCTCGCGGCTGCTGCTGCAGGAGGGGATCGCGGAGACTTTCCGCCGGCGCCTGATCCGCCGCATGGAGACGCTTCGCGTCGGCATGCCGCTCGACAAGGCGATCGACATGGGCGCGGTGGTCGCGCCGGTGCAACTCGAACGGATCAAGTCGCTGGTCGAGACCGGAGTGAAGGAGGGTGCCGAGAAATATCAGGCGTCCGGTGCGATCCCGGCGGAAGGATGTTTCTATCCGCCGACCTTGCTCTGGAACGTGCATCCGTCCTCGACGGTTGCGACCGAAGAGATCTTCGGCCCTGTCCTGGTGGCGATGACGTTCCGCACCCCCGACGAGGCTGTGATGCTCGCCAACAACACGCGCTACGGTCTTGCTGCGAGCGTGTGGAGCGAGACGCTCGGGCTGGCGCTCGATATCGCGCCGAAGCTCTTGGCCGGCGTGGTCTGGGTCAACGCCACCAATCTGTTCGACGCCAGCGTCGGCTTCGGCGGCTATCGCGAGTCCGGCTTCGGCCGCGAGGGCGGCCGTGAAGGCATGTATGAGTACCTCAAGCCGAAGGCCTGGAGCGGGCGCAAGGCGCGGGCCAAGGCATCGCCGCTGGCGACGGCTTCTGGCGCCAGCGCCGGATTCGATGTGCCGCCGATCGATCGAACGGCAAAACTGTTCGTCGGCGGCAAGCAGGTGCGCCCGGACGGCAATTATTCGCGTCCGGTGCTGTCGCCGAAGGGCCGGCGCCTCGGCGAGGCAGGCGAGGGCAATCGCAAGGATATCCGCAATGCGGTGGCCGCGGCGCGCTCCGCCGAGTCCTGGGCGCGGGCGACGGCGCATAATCGCGCCCAGATCCTCTATTACCTTGCCGAGAATCTTTCCGCGCGCGGCGACGAATTCGCCCGGCGCATCGCCGAGATGACCGGCGTGTCGGCTGCGAAGGCGCGCACGGAAGTCGATGCGAGCATCGAGCGGTTGTTCAGCTATGGCGCCTGGGCGGACAAATTCGAAGGATCCATCCACGCGCCGCCGCTGCGCGGCGTGGCGCTCGCGATGCATGAGCCGATCGGCGTGGTCGGCGTCGCCTGTCCCGACGAGGCGCCGCTGCTTGCCTTCATCAGCCTGGTGGCGCCGCTGGTTGCGATGGGCAACCGGGTCGTCGCCGTGCCCAGCGAGCGGCATCCGCTCGCCGCGACCGACTTCTACCAGGTGCTGGAGACCTCGGACGTGCCTGGCGGCGTGGTCAACATCGTCACCGGCGATCACAGCGAGCTGGTCAAGGTGCTTGCCGAGCACGACGATGTCGACGCGCTCTGGGCGTTCGGATCGCAGGACGCCTCAGCGGCCGCCGAACGGCTGTCGATCGGCAATCTCAAACGGACGCTGGTCGATCATGGCCTCGCGCTCGATTGGTACGACAAGGCCGCGAGCGAGGGCCCGATCCTGCTCCGCCACGCGGTGCAGGTGAAGAACATCTGGATTCCGTACGGTGACTAGCGACGTCACCTCGCGGTGATATCGATGGGGTTCGGACCGTCAGAGTCCGGCGAGTTTGAACACAAGGGAGGGACGCAACATGCTCAAGGGCATCGATCCACTGCTCAATGCCGACGTACTCTATGCCCTGCGGGCGATGGGGCATGGTGATCGTCTGGTGGTGTGCGATACCAATTTTCCGGCCGACTCGATCGCGCGCCAGACGGTTCTCGGCCGGTTGCTGCGCATCGACAATGTCAACGCGGCTAGGGCGATCGAGGCGATGCTGTCGGTGATGCCGCTCGATACGTTTGTCGACGATGCAGCGATCCGCATGGAGATTGTCGGCCAGGCTCAGGAAGTGCCACCCGTGCAGCGCGAGGTGCAGGCCGCGATCGATCGCGCGGAGGGACGGTCATGGCCGCTGGTCGGCGTCGAGCGCCACGCTTTCTACGAGAAGGCCAAGACGGCCTATTGCGTGATCGCGACGGGCGAGCGGCGCTTCTATGGCTGCTTCCTGTTCAGCAAGGGCGTGATCGGGCCGGACGGGGAGTGACGAGATGAGCAAGAGTGGCGTCGCCGTCCTCGGCGTCTTCGTCGTCGACTTGGCGTTCCGCGCCGGCAACATGCCGGCGATCGGCGAGACGATCGCCGGTTCGGGATTCGCGATGGGGCCCGGCGGCAAGGGATCCAACCAGGCTGTCGCGGCCGCGCGGGCCGGCGCCGGCGTGAGCTTCATCTCGCGGATCGGCAGCGACGCCTTCGGCGAGCTTGCGATCAGGACCTGGGAGGCCGAGGGAATCCGGCCGCGCGTGGCGAGGACCGCGGATGCGCCGACCGGCGCGGCGTTTATCTATGTCCATGAGACGTGCGGCGACAACGCCATCATCGTGGTGCCGGGTGCAGCGGGCGGTATCGGCCCGGCCGATGTCGACGCGGTGGCGGACGCGATCCGCGACAGCCGCGTGTTCGTGACGCAGCTCGAGCAGCCGGTCGATGCAGCGCGGCGCGGACTCGAGATTGCGCGCGCCGCCGGCAGCATCACGGTGTTCAATCCGGCACCGGCGATCCAATTCGACGATGGCCTGTTTGCGCTGTGCGATTATGTCGTTCCCAACGAGACCGAGGCCGAAGCGCTCACAGGCATCGCGGTGGGCGACCTCGCCGGCGCCCGCCGCGCCGGCGACGCCCTGTTGGCCAAAGGCGCCGGGACCGCGCTGATCACCCTCGGCGAACGCGGCGCGCTATTCCATGCGCGGGATCGCTCGCTGCACGTGCCGCCCTTCGCGTCCGGCAAGGTCGTCGAAACCACCGGCGCGGGCGATGCATTCGTCGGCGGCTTCGCGGCGGCGCTCGCCGACGGCGTCGATCCGCTCGAGGCCGCGCGGTTCGGTGCGGCCACGGCGGGAATCTCGGTGACCCGGCCGGGCACCGCGCCCGCGATGCCGCGGCGCGCGGAGATCGAAGCGCTGCTGAGGGGATGATGCTGCGATGATGCGGAATGATCCGATCAAGCATGTCTTCATCTGGCCGGCGGTGCTCGTCGTGCTGGCGATCTCGATATTTCCGCTGATCTATTCGCTGACTACGAGCTTCCTCAGCTACCGGCTGATTCCGCCGATCCCGCCGCGCGTCGTCTGGCTTGGCAATTATGCGGCGTTGTTGCAGGAGCCGCGGTTCTGGAATGCGCTCTTCACCACGACGCTGATTGCGCTGATCGCGGTCGGGTTGCAATACGCGATCGGGTTCGGCGTCGCGCTGGCGCTGAATGCGCGGGTGCCGGGTGAGCGGCTGTTCCGCGTCGCCCTGCTGCTGCCGATGCTGCTGGCGCCCGTCGCGGTCGCGCTGGTGGCGCGCATGATCTTCAATCCGACGATGGGACCGCTCAATCAGTTCCTGTCGAAGTTCGGCCTGGTCAACCTGCCGTTCCTTACCAATGGACATTGGGCACTCGCCTGCATCATCGCGGTCGAGGTCTGGCAGTGGACCCCGTTCGTCATCCTGATGATGCTAGCCGGGCTGCAAACGCTTCCCGAAGATGTCTACGAGGCCGCCGAGCTCGAGAATGCCAGCGCCTGGCAGCAGTTCTGGGCCATCACCTTTCCGATGATGCTGCCGATCTCGGCCGCCGTCGTCTTCATCCGCCTGATCGAGAGCTATAAGATCATGGACACGGTGTTCGTGATGACCGGCGGCGGGCCGGGCGTCGACACCGAGACGCTGACGCTGTTCGCCTATCAGGAAGGTTTCAAGAAGTTCAATCTCGGCTACACATCGGCGCTCAGCTTCCTGTTCCTGATCGCGATCACGATCATCGGCGTGACTTATCTGGCGCTGCTGCGGCCGCATCTGGAGAAGCGCCGATGAGCGGCCAGGGCTTGACGGGACTGTCGCCATGGCGCCGCCGCCTGGTCGCGGCCGGCGTTCTCATCTGGTGCCTGATCACGGTGTTTCCGCTCTATTGGGTGGTGGTGACCGCATTCAAGACGCCGCCCGGCGTCGTCGGCGGGCCGACCTATCTGCCGTTCATCGACTTCACGCCGACCTTGCAGCCCTTCATCGATCTCTATCAGGGCATCCGCGGCGAGTTCTTCCGGACCTTCCTGAACTCGACCATCGTTGGCCTATCCGCGGCAGCGATCGCCACGGCGATTGGCGCGATGGCGGCCTATGCGCTGGTGCGCTTCGAATTCAAGGTCCGCTTCGGCGCGGGCCTCGCGTTCTTCCTGCTCGCGCTCGGCGGCTACCTGCTGTTCAACACGACGTTCGGGTTCACCCGCCCGCAGGCCCTGTTGCTGGCCTTTCCGATCGCGCTGATCGTGGCCGTCGCCGCCAACCGCCTGCCGCTGCCCGGACCGATCCTCGGCAATGAGGACATCCTGTTCTGGTTCGTCAGCCAGCGCATGTTCCCGCCCATCGTCACCGCCTTCGCGCTGTATCTGCTCTACAGCGAGATCGGGCGGCTGGGCTTCCAGCTGATCGACAGCTTTGTCGGCCTGACGCTCTGCTACGTCGCCTTCTCGCTGCCGATCGTCGTCTGGCTGATGCGCGACTTCTTCGAGGCTGTGCCGATCGAGGTCGAGGAGGCGGCGATGGTCGACAATGTGCCGAGCTGGCGCATCTTCTTCGGCATCGTGGTGCCGATGTCGATGAACGGGCTGCTGGCGACGTTCATGATCACGCTGGCCTTCGTCTGGAACGAGTTTCTGTTCGCGCTGTTCCTGACCAATTCCAGATGGCAGACGCTGCCGATCCTGGTGGCGGGACAGAACAGCCAGCGCGGCGACGAATGGTGGGCGATATCGGCTGCGGCGCTCGTCGCCATCGTTCCCATGATGATCATGGCGGGCCTGCTCAGCCGGATGATGCGGTCGGGCCTGCTGCTCGGGGCCATCAAATAGCAAAAAACCTTGTAGGGAGGACTAGACGATGTTGCGACGGACGTTCCTGATGCTGACCACCTCGCTCGCGATGGCCTGTGCCGCGAGCCAGGCGAATGCTGCCTGCAGCCCGGACTATACCGGCGTCACCCTGACGGTGGCGTCGCAGACCGGGCCGTATATCGCCTCCGCGCTCAAGCTCGGCGCGGACGAATGGGCGAAGAAGACCTGCGGCAAGGTCAATGTCGTGGAGTTTCCATGGTCCGAGCTCTATCCGAAGATCGCGACGTCGCTCACCGCATCGGACGCGACGTTCGACCTCGTCAGCTTCGCGCCGGCCTGGCTGCCGGATTTCGTGCCCTATCTCAGCGAGATGCCGAAGGAGATGCAGTCCGGCAAGGACTGGGACGATATCGAGCCGGCCTATCGCGAACGGCTGATGGTGTGGGAAGGCAAGATCTACTCGCAGTCGATGGATGGCGACGTCCACACCTATACCTACCGCACCGACCTGTTCAGCGATCCCAAGGAGAAGGACGCCTTCAAGGCCAAATACGGCTACGACCTCGCGCCGCCGAAGACCTGGAAGCAGTATCTCGACATTGCCGAGTTCTTCCAGCGGCCCGACAAGGGGCTGTGGGGAACGGCGGAAGCCTTCCGCCGCGGCGGTCAGCAGTTCTGGTTCTTCTTCAGCCATGCGGCGGCCTACACCAACAATCCGAACTATCCGGGCGCGATGTTCTTCGACCCCGAGACGATGGACGCGCAGATCAACAACCCGGGCTGGGTGAAGGGGCTCGAGGAGTACATCAGGGCATCGAAGCTCGGTCCGCCCAACGCGCTGAATTTCTCGTTCGGCGAGGTGAACGCGGCGGTGGCCGGCGGCCAGGTTGCGGAATCGATCGGCTGGGGCGACACCGGTGTCATCGCCGCGGAACCGAAGCAGTCGAAGATCTCGGGCAAGGTCGGTTCGGCGATGCTGCCCGGTTCGGACGAGATCTGGAACGCCAAGACCAAGAAGTGGGACAAGTTCCCGAGCGTGCTTCCGGGCCCGTTCATGGCATTCGGCGGTTGGCAGATCGCGGTGCCGAAGGCCGGCAAGAACCAGAAGGCGGCATGGGATTTCGTCAAGACACTGACAAGCCCTGAAGTGTCGGGCCAGGCGGCGATCACCGGCGGCAGCGGCGTCAATCCCTATCGCAAATCGCACACTGCCAATCTACAACTGTGGAGCAAGATCTTCTCGCCGGAAGAGGCCAAGGAATATCTCGGCGCGCAATCGGACTCCATCAATGCCAAGAACGTCGCGCTCGACATGCGTCTGCCCGGTTACTTCTCTTACACCGAGGTGGTCGAGATCGAGCTCGGCAAGGCGCTGGCCGGCCAGACCACGCCGCAGGCGGCGCTCGACGCGATGGCCAAGGAGTGGAATCGGCTGACCGACGAGTTCGGCCGGGCCAAGCAGCTCGCGGCCTATCGCGCGGCGATGGGCCTTCCGCCGAAGAACTAGCTTTCCAGTGAGACGTCCCGGATGATGCGCGAGCATCGTCCGGGACTTTACTTGCCGTCGACGAAGGGACGGAAAAGGAATCCATGGCGCACGTCGAGATCGAGAATGTCAGCAAGGCATACGGGCCCTACAAGATCATTGAAGGGCTCGACCTCAACGTGGCCGACGAGGAGTTTGTCGTGCTTGTCGGCCCGTCCGGCTGCGGCAAGACGACGACGTTGCGCATGATCGCAGGACTGGAGGCGGTGACGAGCGGAACTATCCGCATCGGCAATCGCGACGTGACGCAATTGCGTCCTGGCTTGCGCAATTGCGCGATGGTGTTCCAGAACTACGCGCTCTACCCACATATGACGGTCGGAGAGAACATCGGCTACGGCATGAAGGTGCGCGGGGAATCGCGCGCCAGCATCGAGAAGGCCGTCAGCGACGTTGCGCGCGTGCTTGACCTCGAACAATATTTGCAGCGCCGGCCCAAACAGCTCTCGGGCGGGCAGCGCCAGCGCGTGGCGATCGGCCGCGCCATCGTGCGCAGCCCGGATGTGTTTCTGTTCGACGAGCCATTGTCCAATCTCGACGCCAAGCTTCGCATCGAGATGCGGACCGAGATCAAGGCGCTGCACCGCCGTCTCGCCAAGACGATCGTCTATGTCACGCACGACCAGGTCGAAGCCATGACCATGGCCGACCGCGTCGTGGTGATGAACCGCGGCCGCATCGAGCAGGCGGCCGATCCGATCACGATCTACGAGAAGCCCAGCAATCTCTTCGTCGCCGGCTTCATGGGCGCGCCCAGCATGAATTTCATCCATGGCGAGCTAGTCGCCCGCGACGGCGCGCTCATTTTCACCGAGCCGTCGGGCACTGCGTTGAGAGTGCCGAAGTCACGCGAGGCGGCCTATGCCGGCAGCGTCGGCAAGCCCGTGGTGCTCGGCGTCCGGCCCGACCATGTGTTGCGGCAAGACGCATCGACAGGCTCTTCCGTCCGAATCCTTGTGAAAGACGTGGAGCCGCTCGGGCCGCACACTCTGGTGATCGGGACCGTCGGCCCATTCGCGTTCACGGCGCAAATGCCGGTCGGCGTCGCCGCGGAACCGGATCATGTCATCGACGTCGCGCTCGATCTTGAGCGAACGCACTTATTCGACAAGGCGTCTGGGACGGCTATTTGCTGATCCGCCGCAGCCTGGCTCGACAACCGCCTGCCTAGCTTAAGAAACCTCGCGCGCGCCGGACCGTATCGGACGGATACAGGCCGAAGGCCGAGCGGTACACCGCAGCGAAACGGCCCATATGCGTAAAACCCCACTTCAGCGCGACTTCGCTGATCGGGAGCATGTTCTCCGGTCGCGACAGTTCGTCGTGGATGGCCTCCAGCCGAATTTGTCGCAGATAGGCGACCGGCGTCGTGCCGTGGATTTTACGAAAGCCCAATTGCAGCAACCGGCTGCTGACCCCAACCGTTGCGGCAATATCCGAGATCGTCAGCGGCAGATGCGGATTGGCCCGCATATACTCGACCGCACGGCGAATGTAGCGCGGCGGCGCATCCCGCGGGTGGCGGCTCAACCGGTCGGTCAACCGATGAGGAACGTTCTCAAGGATGAGCTGTATGGCTGCTTCCGATAGCAGCGCGCTGGCTTTCGGAGAGCGTACCAGGATCCCGTCATACAAGCCGGTGGTGCTCGTGCGGACAAGCTGAAGAAGGGTCTGTCCAACGCCGGTCGACAAGTCGACGATCGGCGTTAGGTTGAGATCTTCCAGCGCCGTGCTCCCGAACGTCGCAGACAGCACCTTGGCAACTACGCCCGTATGCAAGGTGAGCGTGACGCTTGAGTATCGTCCATCGACCGCTTCGACCCGCTGCGCTTGCATCGTCGGAAGGGGGACGATGGCGATCTCGGAGGGGGTCCGCTGGATGCTCTTTCCTGCGATGAGCATTTCGGCCTGGCCGGCATTCAGCAGGCTTATTGCAAGCTCTCCGGCAGATTTCTCGTAAGAATAGCGCCAATCCCAACCGGCCGACAGATCGGCCCGCACGACGTCAAGTTCCGCGCCGATGGCTATGTCCGCATGCCAGCGAAACGATTCGTCAGGCCGCGGCGAGGAATGCGCATTGATCCCGTGGGGGTGGAGCATTTCAAGGAGTTCTTCGAACGAAGATCCCGATCGCGTGGGAGGTGCAGCGAGTACGTCTTCGACCATCAAATCCCAACCATCGGATGATTGCTGTTTCGCGGATTGCCCGATCCATCAGACCGGTTTTCCGCTGTTCAGGGCGTCCGCCACACGCATAGACCGCATCACCACACTAGCACAGCTTTGGTGATTTCGGGTCGCGTACCCTTTCTCACAATTTCTTCAATATCCGAATAGCGAACAGAATATCCAGGTCGCGCAATCGAGCCGCGAAAGCTGACATTTGATCTCATCCGCTCGCCGGCATCGCGCGAACGTTCCGATTCAATCCGCCGCGCCAACGTTCGAGAGCACCAGCGGATGCACAGCATTCGCGATCGACTGCTCTAGCCACAATCCGAACGCCTGCATCCGGAATGCGACGTCGTCCATGGACTCGTAGCCCATTTGGCCTAAATCGTCACGACCAACTCAAACGGGTTATGAAAGCATGCTTACAAGGATTACTTGCGTACTCGCGCTTACAGTTCTTTCGTCCATGCCTGCGCTGGCCGATGGTTGCGCAGATCACGTCCAGAGCACCGGCGTTCCCATGGTAACGGGCATGACGCACAAGACCTGGATGATCTTCCCGTCGGTCAATCCCGGTGCCGCCCTCGACAAGGTGTCCCGCGCCGTTCTGGCGGAGGGCTTTGTCGGTGTGAACGTCGACAAGAAACTCGGCACGCTGACCACCCAGCAGGACACCACCGGATCCGGCCGCCCACAAACGCTGCAAGTCGTCGTCCGCAAGGACGGCAAAGGCAGCCGCGTCGATGCGATCTTCAGCTTGCCGCCGGGACAGTTGGCTCCAGGTGTCGGCGATAACCTCTGCCGCGTCGTGAACGCGGCCGGCCAATGAACTTCGCCCATCTGTGAAGCGGGCTGACGCGCGAATTGTAACCGGCCGCGCGTGTCCGGGTGTCGTCCGGTCCGGAACCAGACGAGTTCATCCAAGTCGAGGGAATCGGGACGCAGGTGCCGGCCTGCGCCCACAGCAATGAAGCAGGAGATATGATGCGCAGGGCTCGCTTTGTGAAAGTTGTTTTGATGGCGACCACCGGTGCCGTGGTGTTTTCGGCCTCCGCCATTTCGGCTCCGTTGCAGCACGGTACCGGCGTTGCGGCGGCAGTGCCATCGTTGACCGAGAAGGTTTGGTGCCGTTACGGGCAGTGCTATGACAATGGCGGCGGCGCTGCCGTCGGCGGACTGGTCGGTGGCCTCATCGGCGGCGTCATCGCGGCCGGCGCAGCCAACGCCGCCGCGCAGCAGGAAGCTGCCGCCGCCCAGCAGCACGCGGCGTCCTGCGCCCAGCGCTATCGCTCGTACGATGCGGCGTCGAATACGTTCCAGGCAAAGGACGGCCGGCGGTATCCCTGCCAGTGAGACTGCCGCAGGCTTGCGGCGCCGGAACGGGGAGGAAGCGAACCCGCCGCTCCAGACAATAGCCCTCGGCGGCCACGCTGAGCACGAATGGAGCTCCGGCCCGTGAGCCGGAGCAGGCGTTCGAGCGCCCCAGGAGCCGCAAACGCGGCTTCTGGGGCGAATTGGCCAGGATCTTTGACTGAACGGGTTCCCGCTCCGCGCCTGGATGCGCGGATCGAGAGGCTTCATCGGGAATCGCAGAGCGGGCAGCCCACGGCGGCTTCTGACGCGACCGTTTTCCATGCTATCACGCGATCCGTCGAAACTGCGCTCGTGGCAGGATCTGCCCGAACCTTACGAATCCGGATCTCGATGATGCTGTCGCTTCCCAAGACCAAAATACGCGTGCTGCTGCTGGAGGGCGTGAACGAATCCGCGGCCCGGATGTTTGAGGCGAACGGCTATACCGAGCTGCAGCGTCTGCCCAAGGCGCTGGGACCAAAAGAACTCAGGCAGGCGCTGTCGGGCATCCACATGCTGGGAATTCGCTCGCGGACCCAGTTGACCGCGGACATCCTGGAGGCCGCCGACCGATTGCTCGTTGTCGGCTGCTTTTCGGTCGGCACCAATCAGGTGGATCTCGACGCCGCGCGGAAGCTGGGAATCCCCGTATTCAACGCGCCATACTCCAACACCCGCAGTGTGGCGGAGCTGACCATCGCCGAGATCGTGATGCTGTTCCGCCGGATCTTTCCGCGTTCGGTCTCCGCACATGCCGGCGGCTGGGACAAGTCCGCCGAAGGCAGCCGCGAGGTGCGCGGCAAGACGCTCGGCATCGTCGGCTACGGCAACATCGGCTCGCAGCTGTCGAACCTCGCCGAAGCCATGGGCATGCGCGTGATCTATTTTGATCAGACCGACAAGCTCCGCCATGGCAATACCGAGCCCGCCGAATCGCTCGACGCGTTGCTCGCAGCCAGCGACGTCGTATCGCTGCATGTGCCGGAGACGCCGGCCACCGCCAACATGATCGGCGCCGCCCAGCTCCAGCTGATGAAGCCTGAGGCCTATCTGATCAACAACTCGCGCGGCACCGTGGTCGATCTCGATGCGCTGGCGAGCGCGCTGCGCGAGGGCCGGCTGGCGGGTGCTGCGGTCGACGTGTTTCCGGTCGAGCCGGTGTCGAACGAGGCGCGCTTTGTCTCGCCGCTGCAAGGTCTCCCCAACGTCATCCTCACGCCGCATGTCGGCGGTTCGACGGAAGAAGCGCAGGATCGGATCGGCGGCGAAGTTGCGCGCAAGCTGATCGACTATTCCGATGTCGGGTCGACCTTCGGCGCGGTCAATTTTCCGCAGGTGCAATTGCCGGCGCGACCGACCGGCACCCGTTTCATCCATGTTCATCGCAACGTTCCCGGCGTCATGCGCCAGGTCAACGACGCGGTCTCCCGGCACGGGATCAATATCCTGGCGCAATATCTGCAGACCGATCCGGAAGTCGGCTATGTCGTGCTCGAGACCGACGTGGTCGGCGGCGAGGGCGAGGGACTGCTGGCCGATTTGAAAGCCATTGACGGCACGATCCGCGTGCGGGTGCTGTACGACGCGAACCGGCCGCAGGGGTGATCGACTTCGTCAATCCGCCGAGAAGCCGAACGGCACGCTCGAGGTCCTGAAATCGTCCGGAAGAATCTCGCGTCCGATCGGCGGCGCCGACCGCGCCGCGCATCTCGGCCGATGGCAGACCCGGCATGCGACGCCGATCGGCGTCGGCTCGTCGGCATTCGGTCCCTGTCCGTCGCGCGTGTAGATCAACTGGCCCGCATGTTCGGCGGCGCAGCCGATCGCGATCGCCCGCTCGACGCGGATGGCGCCGAACGCGCCGCCGCCGGCGGTCACGGTGCGGGCGATCGAAAAGAACCGCTGTCCGTCGGGCAGTTCCAGCCATTGGGTGACGATCTGGCGCGGCGTCTTGAAGATGTCGTGCACTGACCATAGCGGACATGCACCGCCGTGCTTTGCAAACGGAAAGCCGGCGCCGTCAAGCAGCTTGGAAATGTTGCCGGCCGGATCGACCCGGATCAGGAAGAACGGGACCTTTTCGAGACCCGGCCGTTGCAGGGTCGTGACACGGTGCGCGACCTGCTCGAAGCTGGTGCCGAATTGACGCGCCAGCGCCTCCAGATCGTAGCGGCGGGCCTCGACCGCTTTCGCGAACACCGAATACGGCATGATGAGTGCGGCGGCGGCGTAGGCCGCAAGCGCACGGCGTGCCAGCAGCTCGGCGCTTTTGGTCGTGAACTTGCCGGCTTCGACGGCGGCGCCGATCTCGTTTTCCAGTTCCAGATAGGCAAGTTGCTTGGCCAGCTGAAAATTGAGGCCCGCGGTATCGAGCGAGTCCTCCAGCAGCAATTGTCTGCGATGAAGGTCCAGTCGCCTGATCGAACCCAGCATGACGTTCGGCGGCAGATAGCGGACCTGGAGTTTATGTCGCTCCCGAAGCCGCTCGATAAATCCGGCGGGCCCGGCAGGTTCGTGGACGAGCCGCTCGGCGGCATCGTCGAGGCTGGCAAAATTGTTGCGGCGCGCGGCGAGAAAACGTCGGACCTCCGCAACGGGATCGTTGGCGTCAAAGTTCTCCTGGCCCGGTGAAGCGATCGCCATGTCCGGAGCCCTGCGCTCCGCAAGCGCCAGCTGCTCTTCGCGATAGGCGGTGTAGAGGCGCAGGAACGCCTCGGTCATTCCGGGATAGCTGACCGCGAGGTCGCTGACCTCGAGCGCGGGGATGTCGATGTCGGCAAACATCGGCTCCTTCAAGACGGACTGCATGCGGGCGGTGTGATCGGCACCGCCATCGCCAGCGAGATCAGCCAGATCGATCTTGTAGGTGCGGGCAAGCCGCAGCAGCATGTCGGCCGTCACCGGGCGCTGATTGCGTTCCAGCAGCGCCACATAGGGGGCCGAGATTTCGAGATCGGCGGCCATGTCGGCCTGGGTCAGCCCGAGGTCGCGCCGCAGCCGGCGTAGCCGCGGGCCCATGAAAACGGAACGGGCGCTTGAGGTTACCATCGCCTTATCCAAGGTTTGTAAGGTTATTACAACAATACATCGGTTTCTTGTAAGTTATGACAAGTTTTCCGCGCCAGGTCTAGCTCCCGATGACGCCGCGCGTCACAAACGGTGCAGTTATTTCGTCACCGAAGGGATCACGGACATGAACTTCCAACCGCGCGGGATCAGCGACCGGGCCATCCAGGGACCGGCTTCGTATCAGAGCGAGATCGAGGCGGCCGAAGCGCTGCTCAAGGGCAAGGACACCTGGAACGGCGTCACCGCCGAAGCCGTGGCGCGGATGCGCCTGCAGAACCGCTTCAAGACCGGTCTGGATGTCGCCCGTTACACGGCTGCGCTGATGCGCGCCGACATGGCGGCCTATGACGCCGACAGCACCAAGTACACCCAGTCGCTCGGCTGCTGGCACGGCTTCATCGCCCAGCAGAAGCTGATCTCGGTCAAGAAGCACTTCGGCAATACCGACCGCCGCTATCTGTATCTTTCCGGCTGGATGATCGCGGCGCTGCGCTCCGAGTTCGGCCCGCTGCCGGATCAGTCGATGCACGAGAAGACCTCGGTGCCGGCCCTGATCGAGGAGCTCTACACCTTCCTGCGTCAGGCGGATTCGCGTGAGTTGAACGATATCTTCCGCGCGCTCGATGCGGCCCGCAAGGAAGGCGACAAGGCCAAGGAAAAGGCGCTGATCGAGAAGATCGACAACTTCCAGACCCACGTCGTGCCGGTCATCGCCGACATCGACGCCGGCTTCGGCAATGCCGAGGCGACCTATCTGCTCGCCAAGAAGATGATCGAGGCGGGCGCCTGCGCCCTGCAGATCGAGAACCAGGTCTCCGACGAGAAGCAGTGCGGCCACCAGGACGGCAAGGTGACCGTGCCGCACGAGGTGTTCATCGCGAAGATCCGCGCCTGCCGCCATGCGTTCCTCGAGCTCGGCGTCGAAGACGGCATCATCGTGACCCGCACCGACTCGCTCGGCGCCGGCCTGACCCAGCAGATCGCCGTGAGCCACAAGCCCGGCGACATCGGCGACCAGTACAACAGCTTCCTTGATTGCGAGGAAGTGACGGCCGCCAACGCACGCAACGGCGACGTCATCATCAACCAGAACGGCAAGATGATGCGTCCGAAGCGTCTGCCCAGCAACCTCTACCAGTTCCGTCCCGGCACCGGTGCAGATCGCTGCGTGCTCGACTGCATCACCTCGCTGCAGAACGGCGCCGACCTCTTGTGGATCGAGACCGAGAAGCCGCATATCGAGCAGATCGCCAGCATGGTCGATCGCATCCGCAAGGTCATTCCGAATGCGAAGCTGGCCTACAACAACTCGCCGTCGTTCAACTGGACCCTCAACTTCCGTTGGCAGGTCTATGACGCGATGAAGGAAGCCGGCCAGGACGTCAGCAAGTATAACCGCGCCGAGCTGATGAAGGCGGAGTACGACGACACGCCGCTGGCGAAGGAAGCCGACGAGCGCATCCGTACCTTCCAGGCGGATTCGGCCAAGCGCGCCGGCATCTTCCATCATCTGATCACGCTGCCGACCTATCACACGGCTGCGCTGTCGACCGACAATCTCGCGAGGGAGTATTTCGGCGAGCAGGGCATGCTTGGATACGTCAAGAACGTGCAGCGCGCGGAGATCCGTCAGGGCATCGCCTGCGTCAAGCATCAGAACATGGCGGGCTCCGACATCGGCGACGATCACAAGGAGTACTTCGCCGGTGAGGCTGCCCTCAAGGCGGGTGGCGCCCACAACACGATGAACCAGTTCGGCTGATCGATCGAACGGATCATTCCGACATCGGCTGGACAGGCTGGCGCGCGAGCAGCCTTGCCTGTCCGCCTTGGCGGGGCGATTTTCGACCACGGTAACGCGGTCGAGATCGCCCCGCGACTTTTTTAGGCCCGCTTCCCCTCGAGCCCGCCATTTGCAGAGGTTCGCGCGTTCCACGCCCGTGTGGTAATGCGTCGCTGCGATCTTGAGGGCATGCCACGCGATGACTGTCGGGCACTACGCATCCGCCGTCACCAGCTCCGCCGTGATGGAACTGCTGAAGCCGTTCGATCCCCGTATCGTCGGAACGCTGCCGCTCGGCCTCGCCGTGCCCGGCAGCGACATCGATATCGTCTGCCATGCGTCCGACCCGAACGCATTCGCGGACATCGTTTGGGCTCACTATCAAGCGTGCGATGATTTCGTCCTCTTCCGGTGGACCTCGGGAACGCGGCCGGTGATTGCGCGCTTTGTGTGCGACGGCTGGCCGTTCGAACTGTACGGTGATCTGCGTCCGGTGGAGCAACAACGAGGCTGGATCCATTTCGAGGTCGAACGGCGGCTGCTTGCGCTTGATGATGGAGGGCTGCGGCGAGCCGTCAGGGAATTGAGGGCGGGCGGTCTCAAGACCGAGCCTGCGTTCGCTACCGTGCTCGGGATATCGGGCGATCCCTATCGTGGATTGCTTGAGCTCGCGGCCGAAACGGACGCCGAGTTACGTGCCCGGCTCGCGGCGTGCGATTTCGGCTGAGCGACAAATTGATAGAACGGCTTCATTCGCCCGGAACGAGGTGGCCGACCGGCTGCCGCGCGAGCCGCCGGTGCCTGCGACGGGACAGATAAAGCAGCAGGCCGGTCACGGCGAATAGCGGCATCATGGCGGCGGCCAGCATGAAGGCGAGCTTGCCGGGCCATCCCAGGATGGCGCCGCGGTGGATGTCGAGCACGCTGGCGAGGACGCGTTCGCCAAACGTCTTGTCGGAGTAGCGATCCGATGAGACGACGCGGCCGGTGAGGGCATCGATACGGAATTCGTCACGCACGGCCTCGCGCGACGAGTCCCGCGGCCATGACCGCACGCGCACGGCCGTGCCCGCGCCGGCCGGCATGGTCAGGAGGACCCTTCCGTAACTGTTGTTCTCCTGCTGCAGGAACGCCGACCAGACGTGATCGAAGGCAAGCGGCTTTGCCTCGGCGTTGGTTTCGGTCTTGGCTTCACCCTTGCTCTCTGCAGCCGCGCCGCCGCGCGGCGGTTTGGGCTGCATCGCGTTCGCCGCGGCTGTGGCCTGAGGCCGCGCGAACAGCCAGTTGGCGCCGGCCTTGTACCACTCGAACGAGTACCACAGGCCGGTCAGCGTCATCACCAGATAGACCGGCAGCACCCAGGTCCCGATCACGGCGTGCAGCGAGCGATACAGGCCGCGGCCGCGCAGTCCCAGATTCGGCTTCAGCCACATCTTGACGCTGCGCGCACGACGCGGCCAGCGCAGCACGAGGCCGGTGATCAGCATCACGATCAGGCAGATCGCGGCTGAGCCGGTGATCTTGCGGCCGATGCCATTGCCGTCGCCCGGCAACAGCAGCCAGCGATGCAGCTTGCGGACGGTTGCGAAAAAGTCCTCGCCGCGCGGCGAGCCGAGCACGTGCCCATCATAGGGGTCGACATAGACCGAGGACGGCCGCGTGCCGCCTTCGCTGCGAGCAAAACGGATGCGGTGCGCGGCCGATGGATCGCTCGACATCGTCACGGCCGAGACCTTGCCGAAATCGCCAGCCGCCGCCAGCCGCGCGATCAACTCGTCCGGCGTGAGCCGCCGGGCCGCACTGGCCTCGACGCGCATCATCCGACTGTTCAGGCTGGCCTCGATCTCATCCTCAAAGGCCATCGTCGCGCCGGTGAGGCCGACCACGGCCCACAGCAGCGCCAGCACGAGGCCAACCAGGGAATGGACCTGCAGCAGCGCAGCCTTGATTGGGCGCCAAACGTCACTCATCAGAATTTCACCGTCGCCGAGAGCGAGAAGCGCCGCGCGTCGCCCATCGCGACCGTCAGGATGCTGTTGGCCGAAGGGTAGTAGACCGTGTCGAACAGGTTCTTGACGTTGAACTGGTAGATGACCGGGAACGACTGGACCTTGGTCTCGTAGGTCGCAAACACGTCAGCGACCGTGTAGGCCGGCAGCACGAAGCTGTTCGCGGCATCGCCCGGCCGGTCGCCGACATAGCGCGCGCCGCCGCCGAGGCGAAGTCGGCCGGGCAGGGTGGTGCCGAAATCATAGACGAGGTAGAGCGATGCGGTGTTCAGCGCGACGTTCTGCAGGGCCTTGCCGGCGAGCGTCGGGTCCTCGGTTACGCGTGCGTCGGTATAGCCATAGCTGCCGATCATGCTCCAATTGTCAGTCAGCCTGCCGGTGACGTCGAGTTCGACGCCGCGCGAGCGAACCTTGCCTGCCGTACGGTACTCGACGATACCAGTCGTGGCGTTGAGCTGCGAAACCAACACGTTCTTCTTGTCGATGTCGTAGAGCGCAAGTGTGCCGGAGATCTGTTTGTTGAAGTCGAACTTGACGCCGGTCTCCCACTGGGTGCCCTCTTCGGGCGCGATGTTGGACCCGATCACGACGCCGCCGGTAAGCGGCGCGATGGTCGAGGTGGGTTTCAGCGATTGCGTGTAGCTCGCATAAAGCGAGACCTGGTCGGTGAGCTTGAAGATGGCGCCGCCGAGCGGCAGCACCTTGTCGGCCGAGACATTGGTATTGGTGATGAACGGGCGGCCCCTGCCGGCGAGCTGGTCGTAATCCATGTATCGTACGCCGCCGACCAGCGCGAAGCGCTCGGTCAGATGCAGCGTGTCCTGGAAGAACAGCGACCACTGGCCGAGCTTGTCGGTCTGCGCGCTATCGGCGGCGGACACCGTCGTCCCCGGCGTGATCAGCCCATAGATCGGATTGTAGAAGTTGAAGCTCGGCGTCGCCTGCCGGATCAGGTCGTCGCGGTAGATCGTGCGGTACTGGCCGTCACCGCCGAACAGCACCTCGTTGCGAATGTTGCCGAGCCAGACATTGCCCTGCAGATAGGAGGTGCCGTAGCTGGCATTGCTGAGCGAGCCCCATGTGCCGTCATTGCTGCGGGTCTCGACGCCGGTCTTGGCGTTGACGCCGGTGATGCGAAGCTGGTTGGCGCTGAAGGTCTCGGTGTTGTAGCTGTAGGCCGCGAACAGCTTCCAGTCCTGGTTCAGCCGGTGCTCGACCGACGCCTGCATCAGGTCGGAGGTGCCCCACATGTTGTTGAAGGGCTCGTCGAGCCGGCGCGTCGCCGGGATCGCCAGCGGCGCCTTGGTCACGGAATCGAATGCGGTGCCGCGGTCGAACGGCGTGATGAATTCGCGGTGCTCGTAGTTGAGCTGGACGGTGGTGTTCTCGCCGTACCAGGCCAGCGACGGTGCGACCAGCATTTCGCGATGGCGCCCGAAATTGCGCCAGTAATCCTCGCTCACGCCATAGCCGATAAAGCGATAGGCGAGTCCGCCATCGCCGATCGGGCCGGTGATGTCGATGGTGCCGTCGGCTCCGGTCCTGGAGTTGGCATAGGTCGAGCCGAGCAGGGTCACCGAACCATGCTGGTAGAGCTCGGGGCGCTTGCTGATCGTGTTGACGATGCCGCCGGGATCCATGATGCCGTACAGCAGCGACGCCGGGCCCTTCAGCACCTCGACGCTTTCGACCGCTGCGTTGAGGCTGCGGCCCTGCACCAGCGGCATGCCGTTGCGCATGATCGAGCCGTCGCGGTTGTCGCCGAAGCCGCGGCGCATCACCGCATCCTGGGTGCCGGCCAGCGTATTGGCCTGGGTGACGCCGCTGACATTGGCGAGCGCATCGTCGAGGTTGCGCGGCAGCTGATCCTTCAGCACCTGCTCGGGCACAACGTTGACCGTCTGCGAGGTGTCCAGCGGCGAGGCGCCGCTGCGCAGCGTGGTTGGGCTTGGCATCGCGCGGTAGTGCAGCTTGGCTTCGTTGAGCGCCGCGGCGGCAGCTGCCGCGCGCTCCGACGGTGTCGGCGGCGCCGGTTGGGCATTCCGGCTGCGCTGCCGTGCCGCGGCGGCCGCCAGCGTTCGCTGCGCCGGCTTTGCCGCGGCGGCAGCCGGCTTGCGCTTCGGCGTCGGTTGGTCGACCGAAACAGGCGGCAACGGGACGCTCGATTGGGCGTTTGCCGGCGTTGCCGGGGAGGCGACATCGGCGAGCAGGAATGCTGCGCCGATCAGCAGATGGGTACGGCCCTTGTCGGCGGCATTTCGACGGTCGCCGACAACCCGGCCATCAGCATTCACAGGCACTCTTGGACTTCCGATTCACGCGAACTCGTTCACGGCGCGCCTCTAGCAGTCGGCGTGCGCGAAAAGAACCGGAGCAGACTTGAATCTCTCTAACCGGAATGGATTTGAATCATTCTAAGACACGACAGGGCTCGCGCGTGTGCGCGAGCCCTGAACCTCGTGACCTGCTTGTCGCGTCTGCGCGTCAAATGGCCGTGCGATCGTCGCCTAAGGCTGCAGCCGTCGTCCTGTCACATCTCAGGTGTACGGTTTGCCGTAGGCCGCGCGATGCGCCTCACGACAACGCCAGGCTGACCGGCGTCTTGCCGACCACTCCCGTGCTCACGCCGTCGCGGGCCATGGATTCGATCGTGCCCCAGTTCTCGCGAAAGATCCGCGCCGCCTCGTTGGCGCTTTCCGCCTGGATCGTCAGACTGCACGCGCGCCTCGTGCCGTTGCTGGCGAGCTGGAAGTAGAGAACATATCCAGACGATTCCGCACTCCGTGCGGCCAGCGGTGCCTGCTGCATGTAGGTTTTCCCCAAAGTGTTTTTGTTGCGCCACCCGCAGGCAGGATTTGACAGGGATGCGGCACAGTCGTGGTCGCGATCGAGCTGAGCTGAACGTTTGTTCATTTTGTTGGCCGGTGTTGCCAGGATTCAACACCGGGTGGAACTTGCCGTAGCTCGGCACTGCAACTAAGCCGCGATCGCGGCATCAGCTCAACCGTCGTGGCGTCTACGCATCGCCCTCTGGATGGACCATCAGCGTCTCTTGGATTGCGGTGGCGAGCATCGCGCCGTCACGGTCGTGGACGCGCGCGATCGACAGCCCGCGGCCGCCATCCGCGCATAGGCTCTCGGTTTCGACATGCATCCAGGCGTCAGGCGAAAATGTGCGATGAAACCAGATGCAATGGTTGAGGCTCGACAGATAGAGTGGCGCGCGCGACTGCAGATCGCCGAGATGGCCGCCGACGCTGGAGAAGTTGAGCCACCAGTCCGAGAGATAGGCGAACACCGCGGCCTGGGCGCGAGAAGCAGTGGTGAGCGGCTGCCTGGATCTGATCCAGAAGCGCAGTCGCGGCTCTGCCGTCGCGGCCGAGAGCTGACGTTCGATCTCGGGGATGCGGAAATCCATGCTGGGCTTGATGTGCTGGGAATAAGGACCGAGCGGTCGCAACTGCGCCATCAGCCCGTCGGGGATCATGGTCAGATCGGGCAGGCTTTCCGGATCCTCTGAGGGGGTGAATGGCGCTGCGTGCCGCGGACCCGGTTGCGCTGCGCAGAACGTGGCCTGCGCGCTCAGGACCGTGCGCCCGTTGCCCTGGCTGCCCACGACGTGGCGTGAGGAGAACCGCTTACCGTCCTGCAGGACCTGCGCGTCGAACGTGATGCGGCGGCCGGGATCGGCACCGCGCAGGAACAGGAGCTGCAGCATCGCGGCGGGACGATCTTCGGGCGCGCTGAGGGTCGCGGCCATCATCGCCTGGCCAAGGATCTGGCCGCCATAGGACCGGCCATTGAGATTGCCGTCGCCGAAGCGGCTGCGATAGCGGAGCGGGGCGATCGTCTCGAGCGAGACCAGCGCCTCGGCTGCCTGATTGTCCCATTGATCGCAAGTGAATTCGCTTCCTTCCGCGACGCGCTTGCGTTGCCGGTCCATTCCGATCACATCGCTGGGAATTTCTGTGGTCCGGGATAGAGCGGATAGCCGGCGGCGACACCGTATTCGCTGATGCCAAATCCGGTCTCGTTGCCGCTCTCGAGCCGGACGACATGATCCGACAGCGTCCGTGCGATGGCGCGCGTCGCCGTATCGTCGAGGTTCCAGATGTCGTGCCCGGCATGGCTCTCGCCGCGGTCGTCGCCATGGGTCCAGCCTTGCAGGCCGCCATACATGCCGGCCTTGAGATAGAAGCGGGTCCGCAGTCCGTGCATCCTGATATGGCGCGGCTCACCGCGATCGAAAGCGAAGGTGAAATCGGCCATCGCGATGGTCTGACCGAGCGGATCGTCAGCCCACTCGATCTCGTGCTCCAGCGAGGTCACCTCGCGATGCGACACCGATCCGTCGGCTTCGCGGTGGAACTCGGTGCCCGAGAGGTAATGCGGCTTGCCCGGCGCGCGCTCCTTGATGAAGATCGATAGCGCCGACTCCGGGAACTGGAACATCGACCAGGTCCAGAAGAAATTGCGATGGGTCGCGACCGGCGGCCTGGTCTCGTCGGTGCGCATCTCGGATCGCAGGCCCCAGGAGCGGTCGCGCTGCCCCCACCACAGCTCGGGCTCGATCTCGTAACGCTTGCCGTCGGCGACGATCCAGCCGCGCCAGCGGCCGAATTGCGAGACGCGCGCGAGGTCTTCCTCGACGACACCGTTGCGCTCGCGAAAATTCTGCTTCTCCTGCGCCGCCGGAAAGCTCGCCTTGAATTCGAGCGCGAAGCTGATGCCGGACGGATTGTCGGCGAGCGAGATCCTATGCAGGCTGTTCCCCTCAACGATCTCGATCCTGAGCCCGCCGACTTCCGTCTCCAGCGGACGGGTCCCGAGCCGGCGCGAGGCACGGAAATTGTGCTGACGCCGGCCGATGGTGATGCCGGCAAAGCCGTCGATCACGTTGCGGTTCGGGTAATAGCCGAGCCCGATGTCGATCAGCAGTTCGCTGCCGTCGATCGGATGCGCGGTGTACCAGTAGCGTTCGGTGAACCTTGCATCGCCGCCGCCTGCCTTGGCAAACGGCTGCGGCGTCTGGTGGCCGATGAGATCGTCCTGGGCTGTCAGCATTGTTCTTGTCCTTGTGTTTGAGCCGGTTCGGTCGGATGGGTAGCGCGGGATCAGTCCTTGGCCGGGCCGGCGCCCACGATGTCGCCGAACAGCACCCAGGTCTTGCCGTCGAAGCGGGCGAAACGGCGCTCGGTAATCGCTGCGTAGTCCTGCGGCGTGGTCTGGATCGTGATGCCCGGGAGCAGCATCGGCAGCTCGATGCCGCTGAGACTGGTGGCCTGCTTCAGCACGTTCTCGCGCGTGAGATTGTCGCCGCAGCGCTGCAGGATGATGGCGCCGAGCTGGGCGGTGGTGTAGCCGGTCACCGCGATCACGTCGTTCGGGTCCATCCCCGGCATATATTTCGCGGCGAAGGCGAGATAGTCGGTCATGCCCTTGTCATTGGCCCAGGCCGGATCGTTCGGCGTCTTGTAGGAAGTCGTGGTCAGGATGCCGGTGGAGGCCTCGATGCCTGCCGGCACCAGCACGCCGGCGATCGAATTCGCGGTCGAGCCGAGGAAGATCAGCGGTTTCCAGCCGAGCTCGTGGATCTTGCGGATCGCCATCGAGGCGAACTTGTTCTGCGCGGCGATCAGGATGGTGTCGGCGCCCGATGCCTTCAGGTTCACGATCTGGGAGTCGATGGTGGGCTCGGTCGACTGATACATCGCCTCCTTGACGATCATCGTCTCGGCCATGGCACCGAGCCCTTCCTTCAGGCCAAGGACAAAGTCCTTGCCGATGTCGTCGGCCTGCAGCAGCACGCCGATCCTGGCGTCCGGCTTCTCGCGCAGGACGTAACGCGCGATGATCCGCGACTCGTTGACATAGGTCGGCGAGTAAGGCGTTGTCCAGGGAAACTGCTTTGGATCGTTCCACCGCGTACCGCCGCTCTGCACCAGCAGATGCGGAACGCCGTTGCTGTTGAGATATTTCTGGATCGCGGCGTTGGTCGGCGTGCCGAACGGCGCCATGATCGCGAGCACCTTGTCGTTCTCGACCAGCGCGCGCGTCACTTCGACGGTCTTGGGCGGGCTATAGGCGTCGTCGCGGGTCAGGAAGTTGATGTGGCGGCCATTGATGCCGCCTTTCTCGTTCAGCATCGTGAAATAGGCGAGCATGGTTTTCGGGAAGCTCGCATAGATCGATGCCGGTCCGCTGTAGGGCGCGTTGGCGCCGAGCAGGATCTCGCTGTCACTGACCCCCGGGCCATAGGCCTTCTGGGCATTCGCCGTTCCGAGCGCGCCGGTGAGCGCGAACGCCCACACCGCAAGCGTGACGATTGGCTTCCGCATCTTCCCCTCCCATGACGCCCTCTTTTGCGGGGCTGGTTGATCCGGCGATGGAAGCCTTGAAAGGCTTTACCCCTCGCATCGGCTATGCAATAATAGACCGTCTGTCCGGATTATCAACTGGAATCTACGGACGGCGTATCGGCCTCATGCGTGACGGAAACATCCGCAGGCGTGCGCGGCCGCATGACGGTGTGGAGGAAACATGAAGCTGACGCAGGCGCTGATCGCGGCGGTGCAATTGCGCAAGGACGCACCCGGCACCATCCACGCCGGACGGTCGCGGAGCTGGAAGGAGATCGGCCATCGCGTCGCCTGTGCCGCGGGCGGGCTGCGACGGCTCGGCGTCGATGCCGGCGATCGCGTCGCCATCCTCGCGCACAACAGCGACCTCTATATCGAGGCGCTCTATGCCGTCGCCTGGGCCGGCGCGGTCGCGGTGCCGCTCAACACACGCTGGGCGGTCGCCGAGAACGCCTATGCGATTGACGATTCCACGCCAAAACTGTTGCTGGTCGACAAGGCCTTCGCCGAGATTGCGTCCGCGCTGCGCGGCGCAAAATCACTCAGCGCAATGGTCTATCTCGATGAGGGGCAAGTGCCCGACGGTATGCAAAGCTATGACGAGCTCATAGCGCATGCGCCGATCGAGGACGCCTCCGGCGCCTACAACGATCTCGCGGGCATCTTCTACACCGGCGGTACCACCGGGTTTCCCAAGGGCGTGATGCTGTCACATGCCAACATCATCTATGAATCGCTGGTCTGGATCTATGCGCTCCGGTTCCGTGAAGATACCCGGTATCTGCACTCGGCCGGCATGTTCCATCTGGCCGGCACCTCGCCGATGATCGCGCTGACCCTGGTCGGTGGCACGCACGTGACCATCGCGAAATTCGAGCCCGAGCTCGCGATGAAGACCATCGCCGAGCACAAGGTGGATTACTGCCTGTTTGTGCCGACCATGCTCAACATGATGCTCAATCATCCATCCTTCGGCACATATGATCTGAGCAGCGTCAAGGATTGCGAATATGGCGCCTCGCCGATGCCCGACGCGCTGCTGGTCAAGCTGATGCGCGTGCTGCCGAGCTGGCGCTTTCACCAGGGCTACGGCATGACCGAAAGCGCAGCGCTGGCGACCATCCTGCCGTGGGAGTATCACGCGCTGGAAGGGCCGCTGGCGGGCAAGCGCAAATCGGCGGGGCGGGCAGCGCCAGGCGTTGAAATCCGCATCATCGATCCCGCGGGCAATGAGGTGCCGCGCGGGACGGTGGGCGAGATCGCGATCCGCGGCGCCGGCGTGATGCTCGGCTATTGGCGCAAGCCTGAGGAAAGCGCGCGCGTGCTGCGCAACGGATGGCTGCACACCGGCGACGGCGCCTGGATGGACGAGGACGGGTTTGTCTATATCGTCGACCGACTGAAGGACATGATCGTCTCGGGCGGCGAGAACGTCTATTCCGGCGAGGTGGAGAACGCCATCTTCCAGCACGAGCACGTCAAGGAATGCGCCGTAATCGCGGTGCCCGATCCGCAATGGGGCGAAGCGGTGCACGCCATTGTGGTGCCGAAGGACGGCAGGAGTCTCGATTCCGAAATGGTGATCGCGCACTGCCGCACCTTGATCGCCGGTTACAAGTGCCCGCGTTCTGTCGATATCCGCCTCGAACCATTGCCGCTGACCGGCTCCGGCAAGATCATGAAGTCGGCGCTGCGCGAGGAGAAGTGGCAGGGCTATACGAGGTCGGTCAATTGATGCCGGAGGCTGCGAAACGATCCCATCAAGATGTGCCGGAGCCTGTTCGCCCGGTCGTGGTCAATGACGACGCGGTGCGGCCAGCACTCGGGCGGCATCTGTCGCGGATATCCGGGAGCCGGACGGAGATTGTGGGCTTCGGCCGCAAGTCATCGGGTTTCTCCTGGATCACCTATGCGTTCGTGGCCCGCACTGCGGCTGAAGGCGACCGCAAACTGATCCTGCGCGTCGGTCCACCGAGCGGGCTGTTTGCGCCTTACTCGGTGCTGCCCCAGGTTTATGCGCTGCAGTCGCTGGCCGGCAGCGGCGTACCGGTGCCGGCGTTGGTGTCATCAGAACAGGATGGCGCCGAGATCGGCTTTCCGTTCTTCATCTGCGCGCATGTCGAGGGCGACGTGCCGGCGCCCTGGGCGGCGAGCGAACTCGATCCGGACCACAAGCGCGCGGTCGCCCGGCAGTTCGTCGAGATCCTCGCGTCGCTGCACCGGGTCGACGCGGATGCGACGCCATTCGCATCGCGGCATCACAGCGGAGAACGTGCCGAAGTCCGCGCCATCGCCGGCTGGCGCGCCTCGCTGGCGCGGCCGACGGCGCGTTACTATCCGCTGCTCGACTGGGGTGGACGCTGGCTGCAGGACAATTGTCCGCAGCCGCCGCGCCGTACCATTGTGCATGGCGACTACCGGATCGGGAACTTCATCGAGCACAAGGGGCGGATCACAGCCATCCTCGATTGGGAGCTCACGCACCTGGGCGATCCGCATGAAGATCTGGCCTGGGCGATGCTGCCGACCTTCAACGCCAGGAGCCGCAAGCTCTATGGCGTGCTCGAGCGCACGGAGGTGATTGATCTCTATCAGCGCGCCTCCGGCATTCCCGTCTCGGACAAGAGCCTCGCCTTCTACGAGGCCTATGCGCTGTATCAGGCGGCAGCGATCCAGATGTGCGCGGTGCGCGCCTTCGAGGTCGATCGCTTCAACGACATGCGGCTCGCCGTGATGGCAAGCCAGATGCCCTCGATCGTGCGGGCCTTCGAGCGCGCATTGGAGGCCGCGGCATGAGTGCATCCTTCGAGCGGTTGATCGACGGCATAATCGATGCGCTGCAAAGCCACGTCGTGCCGAACAGCAATGACGATTTCGTTCGCGGGCAGGTGTTCTCTGCAGTCTACGCGCTGAACGGGCTGAAGCTCGCAGCCGACTGGAAGGCCGGGCCGCTGCTCGAGCAAGTGCGTCTGCAGGACGATACTTTCGCGATGGTCGAGCGACTGGCCGGCAGCATGACGCATCCGGAGGTTCCTTCGACGCCGCGCATCCAGGGCGGCCCGTCCGACGTTGCCGCGATCGAGGCATTGCGCGACGATGGCGACCGGCGGCTGGGGCAACTTCTGCTCTGGGCGAGCGGGGAGCACGCACGAGCGGCTAATCCCAATGCTGCGACCGAGATCGAGCGCCTGCTGCGGCGGGCGATTTGCGACCAGCTCAAGATCGAGCTTGCGACGACGCCGAAGTCGATGCTGCAGCAGATCGCGGGTGGCGAGCGCGACGGTGGTGCGGCGCAGGGCTAGCGTGGTTTCGTCGCCGACCGCCGCCGGGATGCATCGTTGCACGCCTTCCGCGACCAGCGGCGACGCTCACGAAGAAGCTTGCCGGTCCATGGCGCTCATGCTACTAATTCACCGAACGGTCGTTCGGATTATTATTGAATGGCCGATAGACATCCGCGGTAAGCGGCCGGCGAGGGAGACGGAGCGATGAACATGATGACCGGCGTCCCGCCATGGGAACGGCTGATCCGGCCCGACCGGGTGCACGGATCGCTCTACACCGACCCTGACATCTTCGAGGCCGAGCTCAAGAACATCTGGTACCGCACCTGGGTCTATGTCGGGCATGAGAGCGAGGTCCCGAACGCCAACGACTACGTCGTCAAGTCGATCGGCCCGCAATCCGTGATCATGACGCGCGACGAGCAGGGCAAGGTCAATCTGCTACTCAACCGCTGCTCGCATCGCGGCAACCAGGTCTGCTCCTATGACCGCGGCAATGCCCGCTCGTTCACCTGTCCGTTCCACTCCTGGACTTTTGCCAATGACGGCCGCCTGGTCGGTTATGCCTTCCCCGACGGCTATGAGGGGCAGGACAAGTCGCAGCTCGCGCTCGGGCGGGTGACGCGCGTCGAGTCTTACCGCGGCTTCGTGTTCGGCTCGTTCGCGGCCGATGGCCCGACGCTGAAGGAGCATCTCGGCGGCGCCGCCGAGACCATCGATCGCCTGGTGCGCACCTCGCCGGAGAACGAGGTCGAGATCACGGCGGGCTTCCTCAAGCATCGCGTCAAGGCGAACTGGAAGTTCATCCTGGAGAACGAGTGCGACGGCTATCACCCGGCCTTCGTGCACACCTCGATCTTCGGCGTCGCCGACAGCATGATCGGCAAACTCTATGGCGGAGCCTCGACCGCGCTGACGCGCGACTACGGCAACGGCCATACCGAGATCGACCTGCGGCCCGAGTTCCGCAAGCGCGACGCGCCGATGAGCTGGTTCGGCACCAGCGAGGACCGGTTGCCGGACTACACGGCGCGCATGAAGGCCGCCCATGGCGACACCGCCGCGCGGGAGATCATGATCGACGGCACGCCGCATGTGATGATCTTCCCGAACCTGTTCATCGCCGAGATCCAGATGTTCGTGATCCAGCCGCTTGGCGTCGACGACAGCGTGCAGCACGTCACCGCGCTGCAGTTCAAGGGCGCGCCCGATCTGAACCGAAGGCTGCGCCAGCAGACCATGGGCTCGGTCGGCCCGGCCGGTTTCCTGCTCGCGGACGATTCCGAAATGTACGAGCGCTGCCATCGCGGCGTGCTGGCGCGCAATCCCGAGTGGATCTTCCTAGGCCGCGGCGAGAAGCGCGAGCGGCAGGACGAACTCGGCTTCACGGTCGGCCACGTCACCGACGAGGTGCCGTCGCGCGGCATCTGGACCCATTATCGCAAGCTGATGGAGCCAAACTGATGCTGTCGCGCGAGAGCAGCGCCACGTTGATGAGCGCCATCACCGCCTTCCTCTATCGCGAGGCGCGGCTGCAGGACGAGCATCAATACGAGGCCTGGGAAAAGCTCTGGACCGACGATGGCGTCTATTGGGTGCCGGCCAACGGTGCCGACATCGACCCGGAACGGCAGATGTCGATCATCTACGACAACCGCTCGCGGATCGCGCTGCGCGTCCGGCAGCTGATGACCGGCAAGCACTTCACCCAGACGCCGCAGTCGAATTTGCGCCGGCTGATCTCCAACATCGAATTGATGGATGAGCAGCCTGACGACGGCGACATCGCGGTTGCCAGCAACAGCCTCATTTTCGAATCGAGCCTGCGCGACGACACGCTGTGGGCGGCGCGCAATGAATACCGGTTGCGCCATGTCGATGGCGAATTGCGGATGGCCGCCAAGAAGGTCATCCTCGTCAACAACGACAAGGCGATCTACACGCTTTCGTTCCTGGTCTAGAGGAAAACGCGCCATGATCGACAAGGGCCCCGTTCTGCTCGACATCACCGACGGCATCGCGCGGCTGCGGCTCAACCGCCCCGATGCGGCCAACGGCATGAGCGTCGAGCTGCTCCGCGCGCTGTGTGACGCCATCATGGTCTGTCATGGTCATTCCGATCTGCGCGTCGTGCTGCTGAGCGGCGAGGGCACCAATTTCTGCGCCGGTGGCGACGTCCGCGCCTTTGCCTCCAAGGGCGAGAAGCTGCCGGACTATATCCGTCAGGCGACGGCGTATCTGCAGAATGCGGTGACTGGATTGCTGCGGCTGGAGGCGCCGGTCATATCATCGGTGCAGGGCTTTGCGGCGGGCGGCGGCGGCTTCGGCCTGGTCTGCGCTTCCGATATCGTGATCGCGGCGGAATCGGCAAAGTTCCTCGCTGGCGCGACGCGGGTGGCGATGGCGCCGGATGCCGGCGTCTCCGTTACACTGTCGCGGCTGGTCGGCCTGCGGCGGGCGATGTCGATCCTGTTGACCAACCCGGTGATCCCGGCTGCCGAAGCGTTGCAGATGGGCATCGTCACCAGGGTCGTGCCCGATGCCGAGCTCGCCGATGCATCGCTCGTGCTGGCCCGCGAGCTTGCGGCCGGCGCGCCGAAGGCGCTGGCGGCGACCAAGCGGCTGGTCTGGGCCGGCACCGGCACCAGCATCGAGCAATGCCTGTCGGAAGAGGCGCGCACCGTCGCGGAACTCTCGGGGATGACCGATGCACGCGAAGGGCTCGCCGCGGTGATCGAGCGGCGCCAGCCTGTATTCACGGGGCGCTGAGGTGGCGAGCTTGCCATTCGGACGTCTCGATGGCCGCCGCGCCTTCGTCTCCGGCGGCGCGCGGGGCATCGGTGCTGCGATCGCGCGCAGCTTTGCCGGCGCGGGCGCCAGGGTTGTGATCGCCGATCTCGATGTCGCCGCGGCCTCGGAGCTGGCGCGCGAGACCGGCGCCGGCGTTGCAGGATTAGACGTCAGCGATGCCACGGCAGTGCAGGCTGTGATGGCGCAGGACGGCCCATTCGACATTGTCGTCAACAATGCCGGCATCGATCAGCATGCCTTCTTCACCGATACCACGGCGGAGGATTGGGCGCGGCTGATCGCGGTCAATCTCACCTCGGTCTTGGCCTGCACCCACGCCGCGTTGCCGGCGATGCAGGCGGTGGGCTTTGGCCGCATCATCAACGTTACCTCGGAAGCGGCGCGGCTCGGCTCAAAGGGCGGCGCGGTCTACTCCGCGGCCAAGGGCGGCGTGATCTCGTTCACCCGGAGCATCGCGCGGGAGAATGCACGCTATGGCATCACTGCGAACGCGATGGCGCCGGGACCGATCCGCACGCCGATGCTGGAGCAGGCGGTGGCAAAGGGCGGCGACAGGATCCTGCAGGCAATGACCGGCGCAACGCTGCTCGGCCGCCTCGGCGAGCCGGAGGAGGTCGCGGCTGCCGCGCTGTTCCTGGCTTCCGACCAGGCCGCCTATATCACCGGAGAGACGCTCGGCGTTTCCGGCGGCATGGGCATCGGCGGCTGAAATGGGCAGCGCGGACGACGATATCGCAATCACGCCGGTCGATCGCGCGATCGAGCGTTTGCGCGCGATCTATCGCAGCTGGACCCGCGATACATCGGTGGCGCAGATGCGCGACGACTGGGACGCCGCCTTTGCCGGCTGCTCGGTGCCGGTGACGCGCCAACCGGTCGCCGCCGGCGGGGTCGACGGCGAATGGCTCGTGCCGACGGGCGCATCGCGCGACAAGGTGATCCTCTATTTTCACGGCGGCGGTTTCCGTATCGGCTCGGTCGCGTCGCATCGCGAACTGGCCGCACGGATCGCCGATGCATCCGGCTGCCGCGTGCTCTCGATCAATTACCGGCTTGCCCCGGAGCATCGTTTCCCCGCGGCACTCGAGGATGCGCTGATTGCCTATCGATATCTGCGCGATCAGGGGCTGCATCCGGCGGATATCGCCTTCGCCGGGGATTCGGCCGGCGGCAATCTCGTGCTGTGCGCGATGCTGGCGGCGCGCGACCGTGGCTTGCCGCTGCCCGCCGCCGCCGCGCTGATGTCGCCCTGGACCGATCTCACCGCGAGCGGCGCGAGCTATCAGAGCAGGGCCGAGGCCGATCCGATCCACCAGCGCGCGATGATCCTGGCGCTGGCGAAGAACTACCTTGGCAAGGACGGCAATGTCCGCGATCCGCTGGCCTCGCCGCTTTATGCCGATCTCACCCGTCTGCCGCCGCTGCTGGTGCAGGTCGGCGACCGCGAGACCGTGCGCGACGATGCGACGGAACTGGCCGCCCGGGCGCAGGCTGCCGGTGTCGACGTCAAGCTCCAGGTGTGGGACGGCATGATCCACGTCTTCCAGATGTTCCCGGAGATTTCGCAGGCGCGCGAGGCGATCGCATCGCTGGCAGCTTTTTTGCGCAACCATCTTCACATCGGCCATGAGAGGGCGCCACAATGAACGTCATGACGTCGGATCCGCGCCAGCTCACTGAGGCCGAGTTCCACTTTTCGGAGCAGCCCAATCTGCCCGAGGAGCTGCGCATGCTGCGCGAGCAGGTGCGCCGCTTCGTCGAGAAGGAAGTAGTGCCGCATGCCGAGGCGTGGGAGCGCGACGGCAAGATCCCGCGCGAGATCTATCGCCGCATGGGCGCGCTCGGCTTTCTCGGCATGCGCCACGCGGTCGACCATGGCGGCACCGACATGGGGCCGCTGGCCTCGATGGTATTCGCCGAGGAGTTGGGGCGCTCCAGCTTCGGCGGTTTCACCTCGTCGATCCTCGTGCATACCGACATGTCGGCGGTGCACATCTCCTTGCGCGGTACGCCGGAACAGAAGCAGAAGTATTTGCCGGCGATTATCCGCGGCGAGACGGTCTGCTCGATCGCGGTGACCGAGCCCGATGCGGGCTCCGACGTCGCAGGCCTCAAGACGCGGGCGCGGCGCGACGGCGACAGCTGGGTGATCAACGGCGCAAAGATGTTCATCACCAACGCGGTCTATGGCGACATCCTGATCGTCGCCGCGCGGACCGACCCGCATGCCAAGGGCAGCCGCGGCATCTCGCTGTTCATCGTCGAGCGCAACACGCCGGGCATCACGGCGACCAAGCTCGACAAGCATGGCTGGCTCTGCTCGGACACCGCCGAGATCGCGTTCCAGGACGTGCGCGTGCCGGCGGAAAACCTGCTCGGCGAGGAGAACAAGGGCTTCTATGGCATCATGGAGACCTTCCAGAACGAGCGCATCTGCATCGGCGGCATCTGCGCGGGCGAATCCGCCAAGGCGATCGAGCTGACGACGAATTACGTGAAGACGCGGCAGGCATTCGGCGGCCCGCTCTGGAATCAGCAGGGCGTGCGGCTGAAGCTCGCCCAGCTTGCCGCGAAGGCGGCGGCGGCGCGGGCGCTGGCCTATCAGGCCGCCGAGCTCGCGGCGGCCGGGCAGGATTGCCTGCGTGAGGTCTCGATGGTGAAGGCGCTGTCGCCCGAGGTGCTGCACGAGGTCGTGCATGGCTGCCTGCAACTGCACGGCGGCTCAGGCTTCATGCGCGGCACCCCGATCGAGCGCATGGTGCGCGACGCGCGGGTGCTGACGATCGGCGGCGGCGCCACCGAGGTGATGCTGGAGGAAGTGGCGAAAAGGATGTGACGCCGGCGCTCTTTCTTACCTCGCCCCGCTTGCGGGGAGAGGTCGGATCGCATCGTGAGATGCGATCCGGGTAAGGGGGAGTCTCCACGAGCGTTTCTGGCAGCGCGTCTGCGGATGCGGCCCCTCACCCCAACCCTCTCCCCGTAAGAACGGGGCGAGGGAGCAGACCTCCGTCCGGGTCATGTCATTTCTGGGCACGAGCGCCCTGGCCGACAGTCTGCGCCGCAATGCCCGGCTTCAGCCGCCAGTCCTCGCCAAAATCCGCGAGCGGGTGGAAGAACAGCGGCTCGGTGGTCTCGAGCCGCCGCAGCCGTTCGGCATAGTCGTTGAGATAGCGGTGCCGCGTGGCCTCGTCGACGAAGTTCACTGAATACGACACGAACGGCGGCAGCACCTTGCAGCCCGCATAGGCCAGCATGCCGTTCTGGATCGGCCACAGCACCACATCGAGCGCACCGACCAGCCCGTCGGGCGCGCACATGCCGGGATAGGCGGCGGTCGAGGTCACGACCATGGCGCGGCGGCCGGCAAGGCCGCCGGTGTCGTAGCGGCGGCCGCTGCCGTAAATTGCGCCGTTGACGAACACGCGGTCGATCCAGCCTTTCATGATGGCGGGGACCGAGAACCACCACAGCGGAAACTGCAAGATCAGGAGGTCGCACCACAGCAGCTTCTCGATCTCGGCGGCGATGTCGCCGCTGAGCGCCCCGTGCTGCAGATTGTATTTCTGCTCGCGGTCATATTGCAGCCGGTCGGGAAACCGCCGCGCGCCAAAGTCTTCGGCGGTCGCTACCGGGTTGAACCGCATGGCGTAGAGATCGGAGATCCTGACCGTATGCCCGAGCGCGGTCAGTTCCGCCACCGACCGCGCCAGCAGTGCAGCGTTGAACGACTGCGCCTCCTGATGGGCAAAGACGATCAGGACCTTCATCTCTCTAGTTCACCGGCTTGAAGCTGAGCGTCGCGGCATCGGCCTGCATGATCTGCAGCTTCTGGTTGGAGAAGCGGACGCCGGGACCGAAGCTGATCGGCGCCATCACGCCGGTCTCGACATTCCTGGTCTTCTCCAGTTCCGAGATGGTGCAGGCCCAGGTCGGCTGCTTGCCACAGCGCTCGATCGCCGCGATCAAGACCTTCGCGGCGGCATAGCCGGTCATGGTGTAGCGGTTGATGCCCTTGAACTCGGCCTCCGACACCAGCGGCTTGGCCTTCTCGAGGAACGCCTTGCCCGCCGCGCCGGCGAACGGCTCGACATAGTCGACCGCGTAGATGCCGTCGCCGGCCGGGCCCATCAGCTTCAGCACCGGCTCGATGCGGCCGGGCCAGAAGATGCCGGTCACCGGCTTGATGTTCAATTTCTCGAGCTCCTTTGTCATCGCGATGTTCTCGGCGATGATGCCGCCGGCCAAAAATACTTCGGCGCCGGCATCCTTCAGCTGCAGCATGTCGGATGAGAAGTCCTGCTGGCCCTTCTTGTAGTTGCCGCTGTAGACGACGTTCAGCTTCTTGGCCTTGACCACGGAATCGAAGCCGTCGCGCACGGTGATGCCGTAATCGTCGTCCTGGGTGATCAGGCCCCATTTCTTGCCGGGGTTCCTGTCGGCGAGGAAGTTGACGAGGTGGATGATGCCCTCCTCGTAGGATTGCCCGACCACGAACACGTTCTTGCGCGCCGGCTCCCACAGGAATTTGACCGGCGCGACGTCGATCACGGTCGGGATGCCGGACTTCTCCAGCACCGGCATCACGGCGATCGACTGGCCCGAACCGGAGATGCCGAGCATCGCGAAGACCTTGTCGACGTCGATCACCTTCTTGACGCCCTGGATGGTTCGCGCTGTGACGTAGCCGTCGTCCTCCAGCACATATTTGATCTTGCGGCCGTTGATGCCGCCGGCGGCGTTGGCTTCGGCGATCGCGATCTTGTGGCCGATCGAGGCGGCGACGCCCAGCAGCGCCGGCGGGCCGGTCAGCGGCTCGACGTCGCCGATGAGGATCTCGCTGTCGGTGATGCCGGGATCGGCGGCAGCAGCCGGGCCGGTCGCGAGACAGGCCGCGGAAAGCAGCAGCGCGGCCGCCGCCAGGTGTTTGATCATCGTCTCCTCCTCATGGTGTTGCGTCTTTTCTTGTTAGTAGCGCAGCGGCCAGTGCACCCAGGCCCGCCTGATGTCGTGCCAGGCGCCGACCAGCCCCCGCGGCTGGAAGCGCAGGAACAAGATGATGACGAGGCCGTAGAGCATGCTCTTCAGCTCCTGCGCGCCGGTCGTGAAGGTCGCATCCATCTGCGCGCTGAACAGGCTGAAGACGATCCGCGTCGCCTCCGGCAGCAGCACGATCAGGATGGTGCCGAGCACCGCGCCGAGCGCCGAGCCGAGTCCACCGACGATCAGGATCGCCAGCGCCTCGATCGAGAGCAGGAACGGAAAGCCCTCGACGCTGACGAAGGAGAGATAGATGCCGTACAGCGCGCCGGCGATGCCGGTGATGAACGCCGAGGTAACGAAGGCGAACAGCTTGTAGGCATGCAGGTTGATGCCCATGACACGCGCCGCCGTGTCGTTGTCCCTGATCGCGACAAAGGCGCGGCCGACCCGGCTGCGGCGGATGTTGAGGGTGGCGAACAGCGTCAGTGCCGCGATGCCGAGGCAGAGATAGGTGAAGGCCGCGTCGCCGTCGAAGCTGATGCCGAGGATCTCGGGCCGCTGCACCTGAATGCCGCGTGCGCCGTTGGTGAGCCAGCGCATCTCCAGGATCACGGTGTTGATGATGAAGGAGAAGGCGAGCGTGGTGATGGCGAGGTAAAGTCCCTTGAGCCGGAGCGAGGGCGCGCCGACGATCAGGCTCGCCAGCGCCGGCACCACGCCGGCGCCGAAGAAGCCGACCAGCGGCGGCATGTGGTACTTCGAGACCAGCACCGCATAGGCATAGGCACCGGTGACGAGGAAACCGACATGGCCGAGCGAGATCAGGCCGGTGTAGCCGGTCAGGATGTTGAGTCCGAGCGCACCGGTGACCGTGATCAGGATGATCATCAGGAACGACAGCGCGTAGGAGTTCAGCACAAAAGGAGCGGTGCTCAGCGCCAGCAGCAACACGGCCGACCATAGCCACACCGGCGGGGAATCGATCAGCGCAACCAGTTCGCCGTAGCTCTGCTTGTAATCGCCGGTGCGCATCACACCCTCTCGATGTCGCGTTCGCCGAAGATGCCGAACGGGCGGATCATCAGCACGATGATGATCATGGCAAAGCCCGCGACCTCCTTCATGCCGGAGCCGATATAGCCGCCGGCCAGGTTTTCGGTGATGCCGATCAGGAGGCCGCCGAGGCCGGAGCCGAGCACGGCGTCGAGGCCGCCGAGGATGGTGGCCGGAAACGCCTTCAGCCCGAGCTGGAACATCGCCGGCGATAGATCATAAGACAGCGCGAAGAACACGCCGCCGATGCCGGCGATCACCGAAGACGCGGCCCAGGCCAGCGCATGAACTCTTGTTGCGCTGATGCCCATCAACAGCGCCGTGCGATCGTCGGCTGCGACCGCGCGCATCGCAACCCCGACCTTGCTGTAACGGAAGAACGCCCAGATCGCGGCGATCAGCAGAAGCAGCGTCGCGATCACCGCAATCTGCCCGGTACGCACGCCGATGCCGCCGAGATGCACGATGCCGCGGCCCATGCCGATGTCGAGGCCGTGCGGATAGGCGTCCCAGATGAAGTTGATGGCGGAGCGCAGGATCACGGCGAGCCCGATCGTGACCATCACGGTCGCGAATACCGGCTCGCCCAGCATCGGCCGCATCACGAGCCGCTCGATGATCAGGCCGAGCAGGACAGCGGCGAGAATCGCGCCCACCGCGACGACGAACACATTGCCGCTGACCGTGGTCGAGATCGTCCAGGCGGTATAGGCGGTGATCATGGTCATCTCGCCCTGGGCGAAATTGACCAGCCCGGTGGACTTGTAGATCACCGCAAAGCCCATCGCGATCAGCCCGTAGATCGCGCCGATCGCGAGCCCCGAGATCAGCAGCTGGATGAGATACTGCATTCAGCCCTCCGCCCGGTAGATGATGGCGAGTTCACGGGCGAACTTCTTCTCGATCATTGCGCGGCGTACCTTCTGGGTGGCGGTCAGCTCGCCGTCGTCATGGTCGAGCTCCTTTTCCAGGATGGCGAACCGCCTGATGTTCTCGACCCGGGCGAACCGCTTATTGGTCTCGTTGACGACGCGCTCGACCAGCTCATTCACTTCGGGAAGCTGCGAGAGCGATTTGTAGTTGGTGTAGGCGAGCGCCCGGTCGCGCGCCCAGCGGCCGACATTGTCGTAGTCGACCTGGATGATGGCGCCGAGATACTTCTTGGCCTCGCCGACCACGATCGCTTCCTTGATGAATTCGGAATCCTTCAGCGCGTTCTCGATCTCGGACGGCGCGATGTTCTTGCCGCCAGCGGTGATGATGATCGCCTTCTTGCGGTCGACCACGGCGATCTCGCCATTGTCGAGGACATCGATGATGTCGCCGGTGCGCAGCCAGCCGCCGGGCTCCAGCGAGGCGGTCGAGGCCTTCTCGTCGAGGAAGTAGCCCTTGAAGACGCCGGGGTTGCGCAGCAGGATCTCGCCGTCGGTGTCGCACTTCCATTCGGTCTGCGGCAGCGGCACGCCGCAGCCGCCGATCCGGTGATGGCTTGCGGTCTGGATGAAGGCGACGCCGCCGCTTTCGGTGAGGCCGTAGCCCTGCGACACCGGACGGCCGATGATGTCGAAGAAGCGCAGCGTCTCCGGCGAGATCGAGGCGCCGGCGCAGAGCCGGTGCCGACTGTAGGCAAAGCCGAGATGGCGCTGCAAATTGCGGAACATCAGGAGATAGAGCAGTCCGTAGGCGGCACGATCGAGCATACTGGCCTTGCCGGCCTGTCGACGGTCGGACAGCGTGCGGCCCCAGGCGAGGCAGGCCCTGGTGAAGCTCTGGCGCAGGCGGCCGCTCTCGCCGAGGCGGAACAGAAAGCCCTGCTGCAGCTTCTCGTAGATGCGGGGAACGCCGACGAAGAAGGTCGGCGCGATCTCGCGGATGTTGATCGCGACGGTGTCGATCGATTCGGCGAACGAAACGGTGCCGCCGAGCACGAGATGGGTCACGGTGCCGTAGCAGCGCTCGGCGACGTGGCACAGCGGCAGATAGCTCACCGCCTCGAACGGCTTGTCGGCAGTGCCCACGGTTTTGGCGTAGGCATAGGCGGCGTAGACGAGATTGCGATGGGTCAGCATCGCGCCCTTGGGCGGGCCGGTTGTGCCTGAGGTGTAGACGAGGATGCAGACGTCGTCGGGCGCGCCCTGGCTGATCAGGCGGTCGAGCGTCGCGTCGGCCTCCGAATTCTCCTGGGCGTAGGTCCTGCCGCGCTCGCACAATGCGGCGAACGACATCAGCTCCGATTGCCGGTAATGCCGCAGGCCCTTCATGTCGACGCAGACGATGGCCTCGAGGTCCGGCAGGCCGCCATTATTGGCCATCGCGTCGAGCACCTTGTCGGTCTGCTCCTGGTCGCCGGTGACGACGATGCGGGCGCCCGAATGCTTGACGATATATTGCAGCTCGACCCAGGGATTGGTCGGATAGATGCCGACCGCCACCGCGCCGATCATCTGCGCACCAAGGTCGGCGTAAAACCATTCCGGCGTGTTCTCGCCGGCGATGGCGATCCGGTCGCCAGGCTTGATGCCGAGCGAGAGCAGGCTGAGCGCCACCGCGCGCGCGGTGTCGTAATAGTGCCGCCAGGAATAGGGATTCCAGATGCCGTAGTCCTTCTCGCGCAGCGCCAGCGCCTCGCCGTGCATCGCGGCGCGCTGCCGTAGCAATTGCGGGATGGTGATGGCGGCATCCGCAAGCGTAGCCTGCAACGCGTCGATGCCGGCTGCGGGCACACTGCGTGCGGCGCTGGCTGGCAGCGGCGGATGAGCGGTGCGCAGGCTGTCCAGCGTCGACATCACGCGCCTGCCTTTGTCATCGCGTCAGTGCGCTGACCGCCGAGATAGGCGTCCGCGACTGCCGGATCGCGCCTGATCGCACCAGGTGCGCCTTCGGCGATCTTGCGGCCGAAATTCAGCACATGGACGCGGTCAGAGATGTCCATCACGATGCGCATCTCGTGCTCGATCATCACGATGGTGATGCCGAGCTCGTCGCGGATGTCGAGCACGAAGCGCGCGATGTCCTCGGTCTCCTCCTGGTTCATGCCGGAGACCATCTCGTCGAGCAGCAACAGCTTCGGCTCGCAGGCGAGCGCGCGGGCGAGCTCGACGCGCTTTTGTTGGCCATAGGACAGCGTGCCGACCACGGCGTCCCTGATATGCTCGATCTCGAGGAATTCGATGATGTGCTCGACGCGCTGCCGTGCCGCGATTTCCTCCTTGCGGGTACGCCCGTAGAACCACACCGCATCGAGCACGGTCGAGCGCAGATGGGTGTGGCGGCCGGTCAGGATGTTCTCGACCACGGTGCCGTGCTTGAACAGCGCCAGATTCTGGAAGGTGCGGCCGATACCGACGGCGGCGAACTTCCACGGCGAGATCGTCGAGAGGTCGATACCGTCGAAGATGATGCGGCCGCCGCTCGGCCGCAGCACGCCCGAGATCATGTTGAACAGCGTGGTCTTGCCGGCGCCGTTCGGACCGATCACGCTGCAGATCTCGCCGGGCGCGACGCGCAGGCTGACATCGGCGACTGCCTGCAGGCCGCCGAAGCGCTTTGACAGGTTCTCGACCGTGAGCAGCGCGGTCACGACAGCCACCGCTTGCGGCGCTTGTAGTGCTTCACGTCGCGCAGGCTCTTGCGACCGGTGGAGGAGACGCCGAGATAGAATTCCTGGACGTCCTCGTTGGCGGTGAGCCTCGCTGCCGTGCCGTCGAGCACGACGCGGCCGGTCTCCAGGATGTAGCCGTAGTCGGCGATGTCGAGTGCGCGCTGCGCGTTCTGCTCGACCAGCAGCACCGTCATCTTCAGTTCGTCGCGCAGCCGGACGATCACCTCATAGATGCGGTCGATGATCAGCGGCGCGAGCCCGAGCGACGGCTCGTCGAGCGCCAGCAGCACGGGATCGGTCATCAACGCGCGGCCGATCGCTAGCATCTGCTGCTCGCCGCCGGACATGTAGCCGGCGATCTGGTCGCGCCTCTCATATAGCCGCGGAAACAGCGCAAACACCTTGTCGCGGCGCTCGCGCGCCTCGGCGCCGGTCCTGGTGTAGCCGCCCATTTGCAGGTTCTCGTCGATGGTGAGCGCCGCGAACACGCGGCGGCCCTCCGGCACCTGCACGATGCCGCGGCGGACCAGCTCGTCCGGTGCAAGGCGATGCACCTCGTCATTGCGGAAGCGGATGCTGCCGTTCTCGATCACGCCTTCCTCGGTATAGAGGATGCCGGACATCGCCTTCAGCAGCGTCGATTTGCCGGCGCCGTTGGAGCCGAGCAGGGCGACGATGCTGCCCTCGGGCACCGCGATCGAGATGTCACGGATCGCCTCGATCGCATTGTCGTAGACGATCCGGATGTTGCGGAATTCGAGCAAGCCATCCTGCGCCGGCGCGGCCTGCGGCGCTGCTTGCGGCGTCGGATGCGGGATGGTCGTCGGCATCGCGTTCAGACCCCGCCTGCTGACCGGCGAGGGCGCGCGGCGAGGATCGCATCGGTGACGAGCTTGGCGGTCTCGGCGCAGGCCTGCGTGCCGCCATTGCCATATTGCTTCACCGCGTCGCCGACGCACCACAGGCCCTCGATACCGGTCTCGCGCGGCAAATCGTAGCCGGCGCAGCTGCGTTGTGCCGGCCAGTCGTCGCGCATCACCCGGATCGACAGGATTTTTGCCTGGTCGAAATTCGCGAACTGCTCGCGCAGATCCTCGAGCGCGAGCTGGACTTCTGCATCGGAGTCAAAGTCACCGAGCGCGGGTACCGGCACGGCATAGGCGACATAGAGGTGCCAGCCGGGCGGCGCCAATTCCGGACAGGTAGCGGAGAGGTTGGCCATGTTGCAGAGCCGGCGCGTCTTGCCGAAGGTGACGATGCCGGGATGACCGATCAGCGGCTCGCGGCTCGCGACATTGATGACGATGTTGGCGGCCGGGCGAAGGTCGTTCTTCACCCTGGTGATATAATCCGCCGGGAACGCCTCGCTGCCGGCGAGCGCGACGGTGGCCTTTGGCCCGGCATTGCTGATGACGAGATCGGTGTCGATCCGCACCAGTTCACCATTGCGCAGAACGGTGACGCCTTCGACGCGGCCGTCTGATGTGTGGATCGTGGTCGCCGGCGTTTCCAGCCAGATGTCGCCGTTGCGCCTGATCGCGCTGCCCAGGCTGTTCCAGACCCCGATCGTGCCCTGCGGGCAGAAGCCGAATTTCTTGAAGGCGCCCTTGCTGGTGAAATAAGTGAGGAAGGCGCGGGCCGGCAGCTCGGCGGCGTTGCAGGCGAAGATCGCCGCGCAAAGATTGCGGAACAGCGCGTGTACGGTGGCGTTGCTGGTGTAGCCCTTCAGCCAGTCCTCGGTCGATTGCCGCCCGTCGGGCAGGTTGCCGGAGCGGGCGTCGGCGAATTTCTCCAGGATGCGCGAGGCCTGCTTGGTCAGTTGCCCGAGCAGCAGCGACCAGCCGCCGCGGCCGACATCGATCACCTTGCCGTCGATGAAGAACGAGCTCGCGGGCTCCGGCGCGCGGATGTCGAGCGGGGCACCGACGGTGTGGAAGGTTTCCTCGAACACGCCACCGAACTCGATCGCGATCGCCCCGATATTGACCTTGAAGCCATCGATCTCCTCGGTCGAGGCGCGCCCGCCGAGCCGGTCCTTGTCGTCGACGACGAGCGTATGCAGCCCGCCATGGGCGAGACGCGCCGCGGCACACAGCCCGCCGGCACCGGCTCCGATCACGACAGCATCGATCCTCTGAGAATCCACGCGCAACCTCCCGCGATGCCGCCGGGTTGCTCCCGGCGTGCGCAATCCGCTTGCTTGATGGAAGGCAGTCTATTATAATCCGACCGGTCGTTCAAATTATTTTTTGACGCAGGTCGCTCGTCGCACGGGCGATCGAAGAGTTCTGGTGGATGGTGCCCGCAAAGGGGAGGAGAGCCTAGGGCTGCGGTAGTATAGAGAGAGGCAGTAGCCCGATTCCGGCGGCGCCGATGGTGCATGAGAGAGACGGCAATGGCGCGGACGCGCTCAGAGAATTACGACGAGATTCAGCGGAACATTCTCACCACTGCCTGCGGCCTGTTCGCGCGGCAGGGCTACATGCGTGCCTCGATCGCCGACCTTGCGGATGCCTGCAAGCTGTCGCGCGGCGCGCTGTACCATTATTTCGATTCCAAGGAAGCGATCCTGTTCGCGATCCTCGACGCCCATATCCGCGAGATGATCGCGGACGTCGAAGCCGCGATGGCCGAAAAGGCGACGACGCTGGAGCAGTTCCGCGCCGCGATCCAGGCCATCGTCGCGCTGAATGCGCGTTCGAGCGACGAGCAGCGCGTGATCCTCAACGACCTCTCGTTCCTCGGCGAGACCGAGCAGGATGCGATCAAGGCGCTGGAGCGCCAGCTGGTCGACACGGTCTCGGATCTGCTGGTCAAGCTCGACAAGGAAGGCAAGATCGTCAAGCGGACCAAGAAGATCTACAGCATGATGCTGTTCGGCATCCTGAACTTCAGCCACACCTGGTACGATCCGAAGGGCGGGATCGATCCAGGGGAGTTCGCCGACATGGTGGTGGACCTGTTCCTGTACGGCTTCACCATGCCGGTGCCGGCAAAGAACGCCGCGCGGCCGCTGCGCCAGCGCGCGTGAGGCCGACGCGGCGCGCACTGCGGCTTCGCGCCGAAGACATCTCTCGCAGCGATTATTCCTCATCTCGTCTGCACATCATCGTGAAGGCCGAGACGTTGTCCCGCGCGTAACGCACGCGCGGCACGCTGCGTAGTTTTGCCACGAACGCCGCAACAGCGGCCGATGATGGCATCGCAGCGAGGGAAGAAACAACCGCATGAATCTGTCGTTCAACATCGCCGAACAGGGCGAGGGGTCTTATCGAGCGCTCGCGATCCTGCGCTGGGTTATGGTCGTGATCTTCGTGTCGTTCGGCATGCAGAAGTTCACGCTGCAATCGGCGCAAGGCATCGCGCAGTTCATCAGCAACAGCCCGTTCATCTCGTGGCTGTCGGTGTTCGGCCTCCGCGGCGAGGCCTACGTGCTCGGCGTCGCCGAGTTCGGCATTGCGGCGCTGCTCGCCGCCGGCGCGTTCAGCCCGCTTCTCTCGGCGATCGGCTCGCTGATGGGCGTCATCACCTTTGCGGTGACGTGGTCGTTCTTCTTCACGACGCCGGGGGTGGTCAAATGGAGCCTGTCGACCGATCCGATGGGCTGGAACCTGGCCGGCGAGTTCCTGTTCAAAGACATCGTGCTGCTTTGCGTCTGTCTCGTGCTGCTGTTGGCGTCGTTGCCGCGGTCGATCGTCCGCTTGCGCGCCACATAGGCTCGCGCGGCGCGATCGATGGTTAATCGATGTTTAACGAGGCATCGCGCGCATCCGGCATCTGGAACAGGACAAAACGTCGCGGATGACCGTGTCTTGAAAATCGAATCCGACCGGCTTATGCAACCTTCGATTGACGAATTGTTGCTAGGAAGAAACGTCCCCGGTTGGGAGCGGAATGTGACGAAGTCAGAAATATCCTTGGCCCGATCGGTAAGCGCCGATCTTGCCTTTTCGTCGAAGCCCACTCCCGTCATTTTCAGACGTCCCGCATTTTTTAGTTCGATTGCAGTTCCCGCACCGTGGCTGGAGTGGGAGGGCGGTCGCGATCGCGGCTTCCGGAAGTGACCACCGGAACAGCGATCGGGCCGCCCCGTCCCCAGCCGGGCGGGTAACGGCGCAAGACGCGCAATCGTGAATTCGGACGCTTGGGTTCCACCGCTAGGATCGTGATGTCGCCATCTATCGATGGTGAACAGATTGTCTGCAGGTCGCATCGCAACATCGTGCCGATTTCGTTCTTCATGAGACAATGGCTCACCGTCCGGATCGCGGCCGTCCTGTTCGTGGTCGCTGGTAGCGTGCTTGGGGTAGCGCGCGCGGATTCCGACATGGACGCGCAGATCAGGGACATCGTCACGACGGAACTCGCGCCGACCGCGACCGCGACCGACCCGGGCGGCCTCGCCGCGGCGGTCTACGCCGGTGGCCGGGTCGCGTTCTTCAACTACGGTTTCGCTGATGACTCAGCGAAGCGGCCGGTCACCCCGGACACGCTGTTCAACCTTGCCTCGTTGCGCAAGCTGTTCGAGGCGACGCTGGTCGCGCTCGGCACCGAGCGCGGCGAATTGCGGCTGGACGATCCGGTCGGCAAGTATCTGCCCGAGCTCAACGGCGACTACGTCAGCCGCGTCACCATCGGCGAACTCGTCAATCATACGTCGGGGCTGCTGCTGCCGACCGATCATCCGCCATGGCCGGTCGGGACCTTCAGCCGTGATCAGTTCATCGCGATGCTCAACGCGTGGACGCCGCCGGCAGGAGAGCAGCCGGGCAAGCAGCGCATCTACAGCCATGCCGGCTATGTCCTGCTGCAGCTGGTGCTGGAGCGGCGCTATGAGATGCCGATCGCGACGTTGATCGGGAGCCGCATCCTCAATCCGCTCGGAATGACGTCGACCTTCGTTCCGGACCGCAGCGAGGACAACCGCGCGAGGATGGCGCCCGAGCTGATGCAGCGCGTGGTTCAGGGCTACTCCCACGACGGCACGGCGATCGGTCCGCCGGGCAATCAGCAGCGCTATTACGATTTTCCAGGCACCGGCCAGATGTTCTCATCGGCGCGCGATCTCGGCATATTGCTGGGCGCCTGCCTCGACGGCGCGGTGATCGATCCCGAATTGCGCGCAGCGTTGCAGATGACCGAGCGGGAGAGTTTTCGCGTCGACGAAAAGTTCGGCCAGGCGATGGCATGGGAGCATGTGCGGCTGGACGGCATCACCGTGATCGACAAGCCGGGCGGTCTCAATAACGCCTCAGCCTATGTCGGCCTGGTGCCGGCGCGCAGGCTCGGCATCGTGCTGCTCGCCAATCGCGGCGACTATCCGCACGAGATCGCGCGCTACAGGATCTTGCCGGCCCTCGCGCGACTTTAATCGCAGGACGTGCCAGTCCAATGACACGGCCTGCGCGGCAGGGCAGAGGATGCATGCAAAAATCGCGATGGCGCGGAACCGTGATGAGCTGTATAAGCCGGTAGCTTCTTCTCCATTTTGAAGAGGCTGATATGACCGATCTGTATCCTGATTTGCACAATTGGCTTTCGCAACAGCCCCATGGGTTGCGAACCTTCAGGACCTTCCAGCAAAAACTCGAGATTCTGAGCAAGGACGACCCGGAGCAACGCGGCGTTTGCCGGCTGCTGAGCGGACTCGTCGGCAACTACGTCGAAACCTTCGACGAGGAGCCGCTGCCGGTCGCGGTCGCCGACCGCGCCTATGGCCGGCTGCTCGATCTCGTCGCAAGCCTTGATCTCAAGGGAAATCCCGACCGGCGCCTCGCCGACATCAACCGCATCGCGTCCTGCGATCTGCTGAACTGATCGCGGCGGCTTAGCGCCGCGTCGTCGCGAGCTCGCGATAGAGCGCGGCGTAGCGGCCGGCGCGATTGTGCCAGGAGACATCGGTGGCCATGCCGGCCTGCTGCAGCCGGCACCATGTCACCTTGTCGTTGAACAGCAGGTTTGCCTTGCGCAAGCCGTGGGCGAGCGCATCCGAGGTGACGGGTGCGAACTTGACGCCGGTCGGCGCATCGCCGGTGATCGCGACTTCGTCGAAGTCGAGCACGGTGTCGGCAAGGCCGCCGACATTGGCGACAACAGGGACCGCGCCGTAGCGCAGCGCGCACAGCTGGGTGAGGCCGCACGGCTCGAAGCGCGACGGCACCGCGAGCGCGTCCGCGCCGGCCTGGATCAGATGCGCCAGCGCCTCGTCGTAACCGATCACGACCGCGATCCGTCCGGGATTGTCGCGCGCCAGCGCGGCGTAGCGATCCTGCAGGTCGCGATCGCCGCTGCCGAGCAGCGCAAGCTGAATGCCTTCGCCGAGCAGCGTCGGAATGTTCTCGAGCAGCAGGTCGAGGCCCTTCTGCCATGACAGCCGGCTGATGACGCCGAGCAGCATCGCATCCGGTGTGGGATCAAGCCCGAAGCGCCGCTGCAGCGCTCCCTTGTTCACCGCGCGCTCCGCCGGCTGCTCGGCGCTGAAGCGTGCCGCGATGTCGGGATCGGTGGCCGGATTCCACACCGATATGTCGATGCCGTTGAGGATGCCGCTCAGCACATCGGCGCGTTCGCGCAGGAGGCCGCCGAGCCCCATGCCGCCCTCGTCGCTTTGAATCTCCCGCGCATAGGTCGGCGACACCGTGGTGATGCGGTCGGCGAATTGCAGGCCGGCCTTCAACAGGCTGATGGTGCCGTAATATTCGACGCCATGGAGCGCGTAGGATTCGCCCGGCAGGCCGAACGCGGCAAGCATGTCCGGCGAGAACTGGCCCTGATAGGCGAGGTTGTGCACGGTCATCACCGTGCCGGGCCGCGGTTGCCCGGCATAATGCAGGAGGGCGGGTGCGAGGCCCGCCTGCCAGTCATGCGCATGCACGATGTCGGGGACGAAGGAGGTGATCGCGCCCTGGCCGATCTCCGCCGCCATCCGCGACAGCGCGGCAAAGCGGATGCCGTTGTCCGGCCAGTCGCGTCCGTCCGGGCCGACATAGGGATTGCCGGGCCGCGCATAGAGATGCGGCGCGTCGAGCGCGAACAGATCGAGGCCATCATGCGTGCCGCCCAGCACGCGGATCGGCCCGCCGTAGAATTCCGGCCGGTGCAGCAGCGTCTCCGCCGAAGCCAGCGCCTTGAGCACGTCGGGATAGCCGGGCACCAGCGTCCGCGTCGTGACGCCGTGCTGCTTCAGCGCCGCCGGCAGCGCGCCGACCACGTCGGCAAGGCCGCCGGTCTTGACGATCGGGTAGACTTCAGAGGCGACTGCGAGGACGCGGATGGGCGTCATGTCCCCAGCCTGTCGATCATCGACTGCGTGATCAGCGTGATGCCGCTCTCGGTGGTGCGGAAGCGCTTGCCGTCGAATTCGGGATCCTCGCCGACCACGAGCCCTTCCGGAATCCTCACCCCGCGATCGATCACGACGTTTCGGAGCCGTGCTCCGCGGCCGACATTGACATAGGGCATGATCACCGCATTCTCGATATTGGCGTAGGAATTGACGTGCACGCCGGTGAACAGCAAGGAGCGGCGCAGCGACGCGCCCGAGATGATGCAGGCACCCGAGACCAGTGAGGTCACCGCCTGGCCGCGTCGTCCGTCCTCGTCATGCACGAACTTGGCGGGCGGGGTGATCTCGGCATAGGTCCAGATCGGCCATGATCGATCGTAGAGGTCGAGCTCGGGCACCACGTCGGTGAGATCGATATTGGCGCCCCAGTAGGCATCGACGGTGCCGGCATCGCGCCAGTAGGAGCGGGGATCGTCGCCGGAGCGGACGCAGGAATCGTTGAACTGATGCGCGATCGCCCGGCCGTGCTTCACGATATAGGGGATGATGTCCTTGCCGAAATCGTGGGCCGAGTTCGGGTCAACGGCATCGCGGCGCAACTCGTCGAACAGGAATTCCGAATTGAAGACATAGATGCCCATGCTGGCCAGCGACTTGTCGGGCTTGCCGGGCATCGGTGGCGGATCGGCGGGTTTCTCGAGGAAGGACTGGATCAGGCCGGTCTCGTCGATATGCATGATGCCGAAGGCGCTGGATTCAGCCCGCGGCATTTCAAGGCAGCCGACCGTGACATCGGCGCCGCTTTCGACATGCTGCTTCAGCATGATCTCATAATCCATCTTGTAGACGTGGTCGCCGGCGAGCACCAGGATGTACTTGGTGCCGTGCGCTTCGAGGATGTCGATGTTCTGGTAGACCGCGTCGGCCGTGCCGACATACCACATCGTTTCGGAGACGCGCTGGCTTGCGGGCAGGATGTCGAAACTCTCGTTTCGCTCCGGCCGGAAGAAGTTCCAGCCGCCTTGCAGATGCCGGATCAGGCTGTGCGCCTTGTACTGGGTCGCCACCGCGATGCGGCGGATGCCCGAATTCACCGCATTGGATAGCGCGAAATCGATGATGCGCGACTTGCCGCCGAAATAGACCGCGGGCTTGGCGCGTTTGTCGGTGAGCTCCTGAAGTCTGCTGCCGCGTCCGCCGGCCAGCACGAAGGCGAGGGCGTGACGCGACAAGGGTTCATTTCCGACGGATCTCATGGTCATCCTCCCAGAACTTCGGGCTGGCCCCGCTACCTTCTCTTGTCCGGAAGGCCTGATCGGGCGCCAACGGGGCCGATTGGGAACGTAGCAAGTGCATCCCGGTTGAGCAAAGCGGGATGGCGGGCTTTCGTTCCCCGGACCCCCGCTCGTGAAGATCGGGGTTGCGGGCCGGTTAAAGCTATTGACGAGACGTGATTTCGGCCTAGAGCAAGCCTGCCGTTTTCTTCTGTCAGGCCAGCATTCCATGACACTTGCTTCCGTCACGCCCCAGGACATCCGCGCAACGCTGCTGCTGCGCCGGGAGATCGCGCTGCTCGACGTCAGGCATGAGGCGGAATTCGCCACCGGCCATCCGCTGTTTGCCGCCAACATGGCGGCCGGCCGGATCGCGCTCGAAGCCGAGCTGCGATTGCCGCGCAAGGACGTGCCGATCGTTCTTTATGACAATGGCGAGGGGCTGGTCGCTGCCGCCGTGGAGCAGTTGATGGCGCTGGGCTACGGCAATGTCGCCGCGCTCGCCGGCGGCTTAGGAGGCTGGAAGGCGGCCGGTTACGAGGTGTTCGAGGATGTCAATTCCTACGCCAAGGCGTTCGGCGAGTTGGTCGAGTCGCGCAGGCACACGCCGTCGCTGAGTGCTGACGAGGTCGCCGCGTTGATTTCGGACAAGGCCAACATCGCGATCCTCGATGTCCGTCGCTTCGACGAATATGCCACCATGAACATCCCGGGCTCGGTCAGCGTGCCCGGCGCCGAGCTGGTGCTACGGGCCGGCGGCGCGGCGCCGGATCCCGACACCACCATCATCGTCAACTGCGCCGGCCGCACCCGCTCGATCATCGGCACGCAGTCGCTGATCAATGCCGGACTGCCCAACAAGGTGCGGGCGCTGCGCAACGGCACGATCGGCTGGACGCTGGCGAAGCACGATCTCGAGCACGGCGCCGGCAAGCGCGGCGGCATCGGTCCGTTCGAGGGCGCAGGCGACAATGCGCGCGACGTCGCCTATCGCGCCGGCGTCCGTCACATCGGGATCGATGAACTCGCTGCGCTGGACGAGGACGCACACCGTACGCTGTATCGCTTCGATGTGCGCGATGCCGAGGAATACACGACCGGTCACCTTGCCGGCTTCCGCCACTATGCCGGCGGCCAGCTGGTGCAGGAAATCGACATGGCCGCGCCCGTGCGCGGCGCGCGCATCGTGCTGAGCGACGACAAAAACATCCGCGCCGACATGACGGCGTCCTGGCTCGCGCAGATGGGCTGGGAGGTCTATGTGCTCGACGGCGGCTATGACGGCCGGCTCGAAGTCGGCCCGCCGCGCATCGTGCCGCGGCCCGATCCCGCGCACTGCTACCGGCGACCCTATGAGGGCACCGGCGTCGCGGAGCAGGCGATGCAGGCCTATCTCGATTGGGAGTACGGCCTCGTCGAGCAGCTGCGCCGCGACGGCACGCACGGGTTCTATGTGATCTAGCGGATGACGTGGTGACGGCGGGGCGACCGCATCGGTGCCGAGACGCAGGGGCGCACTGCCAAAATATCGAAAACAACCCCATGCAAAGGAGCCGGTGGCTGCCGGCGGACACGGCAACCGGCGGACACGGCAACTTGACTCGTCGGGCAAATCAGTGGTACTTTTCCATTATTCAGAAATCGTGCCGGCATGGTCGTCCCTGCGAAGCAGGGACCCATAACCACAAATGCCAATTGCTGGGCGATGCTGGAACGACGAATTCCTTCAACAAGGTCCGCCGCGGAGTATGGGTCCCTGCTCCCGTGCGCAAATGCGCACTAGGCAGGGACGACGTGTTGGAGGGGCCGCGGGCTCTCATCTCTCCGGTGCCATACCCCGCACAGGCATCCAGTACGGCGCGGCCTTTAAGCACGAACGCCGTGAGGAGTCGGATCGCATCTATCGATGCGACCCGACCTAACAGGAGCTTCGCTCGTCTCGACCCCGCAAGCCGGGGAGATACACCGAGTTTGCTGCGAAGCATAACCCAGCCCGCCGCTACTTCGGCAACGCCACCGGCGTCAGCTTGAACGGGCCGGGGTCCTTGCCCTTGTTGTCGCCGATCACGTAGGACAGCTTGCCCTCGGCGACCCAGCCGACATCGCCGACCTGCGTCACCGAGACCGGCTCGGCGAGGCCATCCTTGATGGTGTCGATGGTAGCCTCGCTGCCCTTCACCGTGACCTTGTCGAGCTTGCCGTTGCCCTCGATCAGCAGGAAGCTGCCGCCATGGGCACGCAACGCGTCGGCGTGGTCGAGCCGCCGCGACGGCTTCAACTCGGTCACCGCGCCCGCCTTGCCGTCCTTCATCTCGATCTTGAACAGTTTTGCCGGAATGAATGTCGTGACATAAAGATTGCCGTCGGCGCCGATCGCGATGCCGTCGAGCCCGACGCCGTCCTTGGCGGGCGCGAGCTGCGGATCGGTCGCGAACGTCGCCAGCGCCGTGCTGCCGGGTTTCAGGCTATAAACGAACGGCGCAAAGGAATCGCTCACATAGGCGGTGCCGTCGGCCCCGACCACGATGTCGTTGCAGAACGATTTCGGATCGCTCAGGGCAAAGCTGCCCTTCGGCGCGCCGCTCTTGAGATCGAAGGTCTTCAGCCAGGCGCCCTTGGTGTCGCTCGGCCCCGCCACGCCCATAGCGCTGATGTCGTTGGAGCAAACATAGAGCGTGCCGCTCTTCTCGTCGGCGAGCACGCCCAGCGTCGAGCGGCTGTCGGCGGCGCCCGGCTTGACCAGCTGCTCGGCCTTGCCGCCCGAGATCTTCGTCACGCCGCCATGGTTGAAGCTGCCGACGTAGAGCGTCCCGTCGGAAGTCGAGGTCACGCTCTCCGGAAAACTCTTGTCGGGAACGCCGACCGCAGCTGTTTCGGCGCGCACTGCGCCGGCCGCACCGAGCGCAAGGATGATGGCCGCTAGCGATGCGCGGCGGATCTTGAGCAGTTCTCCCGTTGCGCGCGGACGTCCCGCGGCGCCATTGTTTTTTATCATGATCGCGTTTCCTCGATGAACCTGGTTGGACCAGGCAGGATTTTCTTGGCGATCGTCTCCGGTCGATGGTTGTTGTCTGCAGGGTTCCCGACCGGATTGTTCACCCGCCTGCCTTGTCGTCGCGATATATACGATAGTATATAGCGCGAGGGAAGCAGGGGAGAGGAAGCTGCGACGGCTGGAGAGCGCGTCATGGAACGGGAATTGGCGTCGCACCACCAATGCGTGTGTCGCGGTGGCATCATCGATGGGATCGTCGACGACGATGCGATCGGCCTCGATGCACGGGTCGGCCTGTTTACGGACGGGTGTGCGTTCGTCTGCGACGAATGCACCGCGAGCCTGATCGCGGCCGCAGCACGGCGCAGGCAGGAACCGGTTCGGCGCAAGTCGTAAGGCGGGAAGGTTTCCGCGTCATTGCGAGGAGCGTAAGCGACGACGGTGGGAACTCAATCCGGGCTGAACGCGTCGTAGACCAGCTTGCGGAACGCGGGCGTAATGCGCTGGCGCTCGTTCTGGGTCTGCTCGAGCATGATGTAGATCATGTCGAGCTTCGGATCGACGCCGAAATAGGTGCCGCTGCCGCTGTCCCATTTCAACTCGCCGATCGAGCCGGGCGGTGGTGGCTTGGCAATGCCGGGATCGGTGCGCACGGCGATGCCGTAGCCATAGCCGAAGCCGTCGCCGGGAAAGTACCAATAGTCGCGGCCGACACCGGAGCCCGGCCCGATATGGTCCGTCGTCATGGTCTTGAAGGCTGCGGGGTTGAGATAGCGCTTGCCGTCCAGCTCGCCGCCGTTGAGCAGCATCTGCGCGAAGCGCGCATAATCGAGGATGGTCGATACCAGGCCGCCGCCGCCGGATTCCCATTCCGGATGCGCGCGCCGGTCGTTCTCGCCCTCGATCAGGATGGTGTCCGAGGGCAGCGGCTCGGCGAGCCTTGTCCGTTCGGTCTCCGCATCGAGCACGTATCTGGTGTCGTTCATCTTCAGGGGATCGAACAGGCGCTCCTTCTCGAACTGATAGAGCGTCTTGCCCGAGACGATCTCGATCACCCGGCCGAGCACGTCGGTGGAATGGCCGTAGCGCCACAGCGTGCCGGGCTGTCGCGACAGCGGCAGCTTGGCCAGCCGTGCCACGAATTCCTCGTTGTCGAACTTGCCGTCGAACAGATGTCCTGCGCGGTAGATCTTCTGGATCCAGTCGGCACCGATATATTCGTAGGTGATGCCCGAAGTGTGCCGCATGACATCTTCAATGGTCACCGGCCGGATCGGCGGCACCAGCTCAACCTTGGCCGGATCGTTTCCACCGTCCGGTTCGATGGCGACCTTCACGTCGGCGAAGGCCGGGATGTATTTCGACAGCGGATCCTGCGGCGACAACTTGCCCTCGTCGACCAGCATCATCGCGGCGGTGTTGGTGATCGGCTTGGTCATCGAATGCAGCGCGAACATCGTGTCGGGCCGCATCGGCGACTTGGTCGTGACGTCGCGATAGCCGAAGGTCTTCAGGTAGACCGGCTTGCCGTGCTGCTGGATCAGGATGACTGCGCCCGGAATTTTTCCTGTCGCAACCTCGTTGTCAAAGAATGCGGTGATGCGTGCGAGTTTTTCCGGCGCCGGGGCAGGGGCATCGGAGGCGCGCGCCGCGCCTGATATGACAACTGCAAGACAACCGATCGCGGTCACTGCTCCGCGAAGCGACAGCACAGCACGGTGGACTGCCCGATCATACCCGCACGACATTGAAAAGCCTGCCCCTGCCTGATGCCCTGAGCGCAGAGTTTTAGCGGCGCGCGCTCCCGCGCACCATAATCATTTTGGGGCGAGTTTATTCCCGGCGATCGCCGGAATTATACGATTTGGGTAGCGCCGACGGGCGTGCGCACCGCATTCGACAACACCTGCAGTGCCTGGCTCAGTTCGGCGCGGTTGCGTGCCGCACCCAGCGACACGCGCAGGCCGCGCGGCGCGGCATCGCCTGCCGCAAAGGCGTCTTCGCCGACCACGGCGAGACCGTTGCGCATCAGATGCGACAGCAGGTCGGTGCCGTCGAAATGTTTCGGCAGCGGCATCCAGAGATGGTGGCTCGCCGGCCGCGCCGCATAGCTGACGCCTTTGAGGAAGCGGGCCGCGAGCTGTTGGCGCGCCGCGGCCTCGTTGCGGATGGCGCGGATGATGTCGGCGGCGACGCCGGAACGCAGCCATTGCGTGACCAGCGCGACCATCAGCGATGGCGGCATCTGCATGGTGGCCTGCATGCCGGCGCGCATGCGCTGCTCGGCGGCGGCATCGGGCGCCAGGAGATAGGCGACGCGCAGGGCCGGCGCGATGCATTTTGCGATGCTCGCGGCGTAGTAGGTGCGCTCCGGAATGAGCGTAGCGATCGGCGCCATTTGCGGTTCGAGCGGCCCGTAGACGTCGTCTTCGATCAGGACGCAGCCGCGCTTGCTGATGATATCGGCGACCGCCTTGCGTCTGATCGCGCTCATCGTCGCCGTGGTCGGGTTTTGCTGCGTCGGCACTAGATAGACCGCCTTCGGCTTGTGCTTGCGGCAGGCCTCGTCGAGCGCCTCGGGCCGCGCGCCCTCGGCGTCCATCGCAACCCCGACCAGGCGGACGTCGAGCCGCGCCGCCGCGGCCTTGATGCCGGGAAAGGTCAACGCCTCCGTCACCACGACATCGCCCGGCGATGTCAGCGCCAACAGCGTGTTGAAGATGATCGCCTGCGAACCCGGATAGATCACGATGCGGTCGGCCGAGGCCTGCGGCACGCGCGGCGCGAGCCATGCGGCGCCGGCCTCGCGCTCCGCAGTGGTGCCGCCCGGACGCGTGTAGCCGAGATAGGCGGAGAACCCGGCTTCGGAGCGGATGGTCGCAAGTCCCTGCGCGATGCGCAGGTCGAGATTGGCCTCGACCGGCTGCGGCGGCAGGTTCATCGACAGGTCGATGTTGACGGGCGCGGGCAGGTCGGACGCGGCGCGCGCGGTGGTCTCCGAGACGAACGTACCCTGGCCGACACGGGCGTCGAGCAGTCCGCGCCGCCGCGCCTCGCCATAGGCGCGAGTCACCGTGGTCAGATCGATATCGAGCGCTGACGCCAGCGCGCGATGGGTCGGCAGCCGCTGGCCGCGCACCAGCCGGCCGCTCGCGATGTCGGCGGCCAGCGCATCGACGATGCGCAGAAACATCGGGCCGTGCCATTCCGAAACTGTAGGGATCCAATCCATGCAATTCGACGCTTTATCTTTGATTGTAGGTGCTCGAATGCATATTGTATGGATCATCCAGATCAGGTCAAGGACGACGGCGAAAGGAAAACGACGATGACCGAGACGGTTTCCCTGCCAAAGGCGATGTGGCGCGGCTTCACCATGAAGTGCCCGAACTGCGGGCGTGGCCATCTGTTCGGCCGTTTCCTCAAGGTCGCCGATCACTGTGAAGTCTGCAGCGAGGACTTCACCCCGCAGCGCGCGGACGATTTCCCGGCCTATCTCGTGATCGTCGTGGTCGGCCACGTCGTGGTGCCGGCGCTGCTGTGGCTCGAGATGAACTACGCGCCGCCGGCCTGGCTGCAACTGGCGATCTGGCTTCCATTCACGCTGTTCAGCGCGCTCGCGCTGCTGCAGCCGACCAAGGGCGCGATCGTGGGCTTGCAGTGGCAGCTCGGGATGGAGGGATTTGCGGCGACGCGGCGTGCGGTGGCGCCCGCCCGGGCGCAAAGCAGCGTCGGACGGACTCGCGAAGCCTGACGCGATCTCAGAATCGTAGCCCGGATGAGCGAAGCGATATCCGGGAACAGTGGCCCCGCATATCGCTCCGCTCATGCGGGCTACAGTGATGATGTAACCAATCAGAATTGTAGCCCGGATGAGCGAAGCGACATCCGGGAACAGTGGCCCCGCATATCGCTCCGCTCATGCGGGCTACAGTGATGATGTAACCAATCAGAATTGTAGCCCGGATGAGCGAAGCGACATCCGAGAACAGCAGCCCCGCATATCGCTCCGCTCATGCGGGCTACAGTGATGTAACCAGTCAGAATTGTAGCCCGGATGAGCGAAGCGACATCCGGGAAAAGTTGCCCCGCATATCGCTGTGCTCATGCGGGCTACAGTGATGCAACCAGTCAGAATTGTAGCCCAGATGAGCGAAGCGATATCCGGGAACAGCAGCCCCGCATATCGCTGCGCTCATGCGGGCTACAGTGATGCAACCAGTCAGAATTGTAGCCCGGATGGAGCCAACGGGTCGCGCGAACGCGCGCCCGATGACAGGCTCCGCGTAATCCGGGGTTCGTGCCGCAGGTAAAAGCGTCCCGGATTTCGCTGCGCTGCATCCGGGCTACTAAGATCAAATCGGATGATGATGCGGCCGGAACATCCGGCCCTTCTCCGTCACCAAGACGACGGCGAGCGCGGCCAGCGTGCAGAGGAAGAAGCCGGTCGCGAACGGCGCCAGCGTGCCGTCGTAATCCTGGCCGATCGTGGTGCCGACGCCGATCCCGAGCAGCGTCGTGATCGTGCCGTACAGCGAGGAGGCGGTGCCGGCGATCTTGCCCTGCGGCTCCATCGCGAGCGCGGTGAAATTCGCCATCATCAGCCCGAACGCGAACATCATCAGGCCCGACAGCACCATGAACAGCGGCAGCGACAGCGTGTCGGTCTTCACCGCTAGCAGCAGGGCGCCTGCGACGACGGCAAAGCCGGTCAGCGCGGCGTGCGAGATCACGCGCATTCCGATGCGGCCGACGATGCGCGAATTGAGGAAGCCGGCGATCGCGACGCCGACCGCGCAGGCCGCGAACGCCACGGGGAAGTAATGCCCGAGCTTGAAGATCTCGGTGAAGATCTGCTGCGAGGAGAACACGAAGGCAAACAGCGAGCCCTGCACGCCGCCGGCGGCGAGCGCGTAGCCGAGCGTCTGGCGATTGGTGACGGTCTGGCGAAACGCGGATAGCACTTCCGGGATCGCCAGCGACTTGCGCAATTCCAGCGGCAGCGTCTCCGGCATCCGCATCGCGCTCCAGGCCAGCGCGATCACGCCGTAGATCATCAGCAGCACGAAGATGCCGCGCCAGTGCGTCAGCAGCATCACCGCCTGGCCGAATGACGGCGCGATCACGGGGACTGCGATGAACACCATCATCGCCAGCGACATCACGCTCGCCATCCGGCGTCCAGCGTAGCAGTCGCGCACGATCGAGGTCGCGATCACGCGGGTTGCCGCGGTGCCGAGCCCTTGCAGCGCGCGCGCCAGCAGCAGCGTCTCAAACGAGGGCGCCATGATCGCGAGCAGGCCGGCGATGGTGTAGACGGTCATGCCGCCGAGCAGCACCGGGCGGCGGCCGAAGCGGTCCGATAGCGGGCCCATCACGAACTGGCCGACGCCGAAGCCGACCAGGAAGATCGACAGCACCATCTGCGGGCGGTTGGCGTCGCCGATCTGGAACGCGGAGCGGATGTTCGGCAGCGCCGGCAGCATCATGTCCATCGCCAGCGGGTTCAGCGCCATGATCGAGGCGATAACGACGACGAATTCCGGAAAGCCCATCGGGCGGTGGCCTGAGGAAACCCAGGCATCGGCATTGATGTCAGACACTTAGCAACCTCTTGGGAATCCTCGCATCGTAGCGATCTTGCTGCGATGCACAATCGGCGTTTCGGGATAGCTGCCCGCCGATCGCGGTCGAGGTAGCGGGGTCGGGGAACCGGGGCCAAAAGCACAATTCGCCGAATATCGTTGCGGCTGCAACTATTTTGCTCGTGTGGTGCGGAAACCTCTGCTAATCCCGGGCCCAGCATCCGTGCGGGGCAGGCGCATCGCCGCCGACCACGCCCGCGCGGCCAAGAACAGGTTCAAGAACGGGTTTTGGGGAGGCGACATGTCCATCGAACTGTCCGCGCGCTCGCGCGGCGCTGAACTGTCGGATGAGGAGCGCAAGGTCCTCACCGCAACGCTCGTCGGCACCACCATCGAGTGGTACGACTTCTTCGTCTACGCCCAGGCGGCGGGCCTGGTGTTCGGCGTGCTGTTCTTCGCGCCGATGAACGCGAACAATCCGCTGCTGGCGCAGATCGTCTCGTTCGCGACGCTCGGCCTCTCATTCCTGTTCCGCCCGTTAGGCGCCATCGTCTGCGGCCATCTCGGCGACCGCTTCGGGCGCAAGAACATGCTGGTCGTCACGCTGCTATTGATGGGGGCGGCGACCGCGCTGGTCGGCCTGCTGCCGACCTACGCGCAGATCGGTGCCTGGGCGCCGGCACTCCTCATTCTGCTGCGCATCCTGCAAGGCTTCTCGGCCGGCGGCGAGTGGGGCGGCGCGGCGCTGATGGCGGTGGAATCGGCGCCCGTCGACAAGCGCAGCTTCTTCGGCTCGTTCCCGCAGATCGGCACGCCGCTCGGCATGATCCTGGCGACAGGCGTGCTGTGGGTGCTCACCGCGACGCTTGGCAAGCAGGCGATGATCGAATGGGGTTGGCGGATTCCGTTCCTGCTGTCGATCGTGCTGATCGTCGTCGGCATCGTGATCCGCCGCACGGTCGAAGAGTCTCCGGTGTTCCAGGCGATGCAGCGGCGGCACAAGGAATCCTCTGCACCGCTGCGCGACCTGATGCGCAATCACAGCAAGGAGATCCTGCGCACCGCGTTGATCTTCATGGCCAACAATGCAGCCGGCTACATCCTGATCGCGTTCATCATCAGCTACGGCGCCAACACGCTGAAGATGCCGTCGGAGCAGCTGCTGCTGATCGGCACGCTCGCGGCGGTGAGCTGGTTCATCTTCACGCTGCTCGGCGGTATCCTCGGCGACAAAATAGGCCGCGTGCGCTGCTTCCAGATCGGCTACACCCTGATGGTGCTGTGGGCGGTGCCGATGTGGTTCCTGATCGACAGCAAGAACCTCTTGCTGTTCTTCGTCAGCGCGGTCGGGCTCACCATCGCGCTCGGCCTGTCCTATGGCCCGCAGGCGGCGCTCTATGCCGAGCTGTTTCCGGCCAAGGTGCGCTATTCCGGCGTCTCGATCGGCTATGCGCTCGGCGCCATCTTCGGCGGCGCCTTCGCGCCGATGATCGCGCAATGGATCATCGGCACCTACGGCCAGTCCTGGCGCGTCGGCGTCTACATCGCGGTGCTGTCGCTGATCTCGCTCATCACGGTGTCGACGATTAGGGATCCGCAAGGCGTCGATCTGAACGTGCACGACGCGGGGGCGTGAGCCGCGACCTTGTGTCATTGCGAGGAGCTCGCGACAAAACTGCGAAGCAATTTTGCGCTGAAGCGACGAAGCAATCCATCGATCCGCGTATGCGGTGAAATGGATTGCTTCGCGGAGCCTGTCATCCGGCGGCGCTTCGCGCCGACCGGGTGGCTCGCAATGACGGAGATCAAACCCCCAGCATCGCCTTTAGCTTCAGCACCGCGCTGTCGGGTGTCGTCAGCACCTCGCGGCCGGTGACTTCGGCGACGCGCTCAGCCGCCGGCGCCATACTGTACTGCGCGAGTGCGATCAGGTCGCAGTCGCGCAGCTCCTTGGACGCCTCGACCACAATGCGGTCATGCTCGGCGCGGTCGCCGCGGTCGAGCGCTGCCAGCGCGCCATCGGCAAGTTTTGGCACCAGCGTGACCTGTGACGGAAATTCCGGCGGCATCGACACCAGCGTCGGCGGGAAGGTCGAGAGCAGGCCGATCCGCTTGCCCTTCGCCACCGCCTGCTCGATCATCGCCTCGTTCGGCTTCAGCACCGGCATCGGCGCGTGCTCGCGCGCCACCGCCTCGATGCACGGCCCGAACGCCGAGCAGGTGAACAGGATGCCATTGGCGCCGGTGCTTGCCGCATAGCGGCCCATGGTCAGAAATCGCTCGGTCATGCGCTCGGTGAGCTTGCCGTCGCGCGCGAGGTCCGCCGACAGGCTATCGTCGAGCAGATTCATCAACCGCGCCTCCGGCCAATGCCGTGCGAACGATGCTTCGATCGGCACGATCGAGTGTTTCAGGGCGTGAATGAGCGTGATGCGCATCGATGTTTCTTGCTCTCCCTCTCCCCGCTGTTTCGCGGGGAGAGGGTTGGGGTGAGGGGCTCTATCGTCGTAACAGGTGAGAGGAGGGTATGCGGAGGCGCCCCCTCACCCGGATTGCTTCGCAATCCGACCTCTCCCCGCAGGCGGGGCGAGGTAACTTCGGTCACTTGAACGGAATTGCGTACATCAACCCGCCCTTGCTCCAGGTGGCGTTGAGGCCGCGCTCGAGCTTCAAGGGGCTGGCCTTGCCGACATTGCGCTCGAAGATTTCGCCGTAGTTGCCGCCGGCCTTGATCGCGGCGAGCAGCCATTTGTTGTCGAGGCCGAGGCGCGAGCCGAGATCGCCAGACGCGCCGAGCAGGCGCTGGATCGCCGGGACCTGCGACTTCGCCATCTCGTCGGCATTGGCCTGGGTGACGCCGAGCTCTTCGGCCTCGATCAGGCCGTAATGCAGCCAGGTGATGATGTCGCTCCAGACCTCATCGCCGTTGCGGGTGAACGGGCCGAGCGGCTCCTTGCTGATGGTCTGCGGCAGCACGACGTAGTCATCGGCCTTCGGGGCTGCGGTCGCGACCGCGCCGGCGAGCGCGGAAGCATCCTGGGTCATGGCATCGCAGCGGCCGCCGAAGAAGGTCTGGTACATGGTGTCGACGCGGTCGAACACCAGCGGCTTCCAGTCGATGCCGTTGGCGCGGCCATAGTCGCCGAGCGTCACTTCATGCGTGGTGCCCTGGGCGACGCACACGGTGGCGCCCTTGAGGTCCTTCAGCTCCTTCACGCCGAGGTCCTTCTTCACGACAAAGCCCTGGCCGTCGTAGAAATTGACCGGTCCCTGCCGCAGCCCAAGCGTGGTGCCGCGCAGAAAGGTCTGCGTCGAGTTGCGGTAGAGCACGTCGATCTCGCCTGACTGCAGCGCGGTGAAGCGGTTCTGCGCGGTCAGCGCGACGTAGCGCACCTTGGCGGGATCGCCGAGCACGCCGGCGGCAAGCGCACGGCAATAGTCGACGTCGAGCCCCTTGAAGTTGCCTTGCGAATCCGGCGCCGAGAATCCGGCAAAGCCGGTCGAGACGCCGCACACCAACGTGCCGCGCTGCTTGACGGTGTCGAGCGTCGCGGCGCTTGCGCCCGCGATGCCCGCGGCGAGAACGGTTAGAGTGATGATACCCCTCAGCATGCTTTCCTCCTCCTCCTAACGTTTGAGCATGATCCCTGCGCGAACGCTTCGCGTTTGTCGCGGGAAAACCGGTGCCCGTTTTTCCGGATCATGCTCCGTGACCGATATCCTTCAGCGCGCTGTCCACCGCGGCGCCTAGTCGTTCGACGATCATGTCGATGTCGCCGGACGTTGCGATATAGGGCGGGGCGAGCAGCACATGATCGCCGCGCTGGCCGTCGGCGGTGCCTCCCGACGGATAGCAGCCGAGCCCGCCGGCGAAGGCGGCGGACTTGATCCGCTGATGCAGCTTCAGCTTGGGATCGAACGGCTGCCGCGTGGCACGGTCGGCGACCAGCTCGATACCCCAGAACAGGCCGCGGCCCCTGATGTCGCCGACATGGCGATGATTGCCGAACCGTTCGGTGAGCCGCTGCTCGAACTGGCGGCCGCGCTCCTTGACCTGGTCGAGCAGCTTCTCCTCAGCGATCACCTTCTGCACTTCGAGCGCGGCGGCGCAGGCGAGCGGATGCGCCAGATAGGTGTGGCCGTGCTGGAACGCGCCGGAGCCGTCGCGCACCGTGTCGACGATCGTGCCGCTGGCAAGCATCGCGCCGATCGGCTGATAGCCGCCGCCGAGCCCCTTGGCGATCGCCTGGATGTCGGGCGAGATGCCTTCCTGCTCCCAGGCGTGCAGCGTGCCGGTGCGGCCCATGCCGCACATCACCTCGTCGAGGATCAACAGCGCGCCGTGGCGGTTGCAGATCTCGCGCACCGCCTTGAAGTAACCCTCCGGCGCTGGCACGCAGCCGGCGGTGGCGCCGACCACGGGCTCGGCGATGAACGCCGCGACCGTATCGGGGCCGAGCCGCTGGAATTCGGCTTCGAGCTCGGCGGCAAGGCGCGCCACGAACGCCGCCTCCGATTCGTCGTCGCGCTTCTCGTGATAGGCGAAGGCCGGCGTGACATGGCTGAACGAGGGCGACAGCAGCGGCGCGTAGGGCTCGCGGCGCCAGGCATTGCCGCCGGCCGACAGCGCGCCGAGCGTATTGCCGTGATAGCTCTGGCGGCGCGCGATGAAGCGCGCACGCTTCCGCTCGCCGCGCTCGATGAAATATTGCCGCGCCAGCTTGATCGAGGCCTCGATCGCCTCCGACCCGCCGCTGACGAAATAGACATAGCCGAGGCCGCCGGGCTCGTGGCCGACCAGCCGCTCGGCGAGCTCTTCCGCGGGCTCGGAGGAGAAGAAGCCGGTATGGGCATAGGCGATCTTCGAAGCCTGCTTGGCGATCGCGGCCAGGATGCGCGGATGCTGATGGCCGAGGCAGGACACCGCGGCGCCGCCGGAGGAATCCAGAATCCGGTGGCCATCCTCCGCGATCAGCCAGACGCCGTCGCCGCCGACCGCTTTCGGCGGGGTCTCGCGCAGGCTGCGATGCATCACGCGGCTCTTGTTGGCTGCCATGACAGTCATCCTTTCTCGACGAAATATTGCGACATCTCGGCAAGCCGGCCCTCGGTCTCCTCCAGCTTGCGTTTTGCGCTCGCGCCGCCCAGCGTGAAAGCGACGGCCGCCAGCGACTGGGCGACTGCGATCGCGCCGGTCAGGCTCGGGAAGAAGCCGGGGGAGGAGGCGGCCTCGAACAGCAGCAGATGATCGGCGCCTTCGGCCATCGGAGCTGTGATGGTGTCGGCGATCGCGATCAGCGCAGCACGCGCCTGATGCGCCGCGCGCGCCGTCTCGACGCTGACCAGGGTGTAGGGCGCAAAGCCGATCACGACCACGGCGTCGCCTGAGCGGAAGGCGCCGTGGTCGAGATCGAACGGGCCGGAGCCGCCGACCAATTGCACGGCATCGGGGCGGAACAGGCGAAGCTGATAGGTCAGCAGTTCCGCGACGCTGCGGCAGCTGCGAAACCCCGATATCCAGATCCTGTCAGCGGAGTGCAGCGCACGCGCGGCTTCCGCGATCGCGCTCGCTGAAATCCGCGCAAGGCCCGCGGCCTCGGCCTCCAATTTGTCGTGCACCAGTTTGACATCGGCATTCGGCCCGGCGCGGCGGCTCCTGGCGCGGCCGGAGAACGGCGAGCCCTGCGCCGGCCGGCGCGCCTCGGTGAGTGCGGCGCGCAATTCGTCCCAGCCGGAATAGCCGAGCGCCTTGGCAAGACGGGTGAATGAGGCAGGATCAGCGCCGGCGACGGAAGCGAGCTCGCGCATCGAGCGGGTGGTGGCGTCGTAATCATTGGCGGCGACGAACCGGCCGACCTCCTGCAAGCGCATCGGCAGCGACGGCAGTGCGCTGCACAATTCGTTCAGGGGCGATGGTTTCGGCTGGGCCTGGGCCATGAAACATATGTTGCACAAATATTAAATTGGTGCAACATATGACGCGCGCAGGATTTGAGGTTGACGCGTCTTCTTCACGCGAACCGGGTATCCATCCCGGATCAAGTCCGGGACAGGCTTCGCTCGAAAACGCTCTTGCGCATGGCAGAAGATCGCTTCTCACTGGGGTCCTTGTGCTGTGACGACATCGACGCCGAAACGCCCTCCCGCCCGGCCCTGGCGGCTTTCGCTCAGCGATCCCCGCGTCGCGGGCCTGTTCTGGCAGATCCTGGTGGTCGCCATCGCAGTCGCCGTCGTCGCCTGGCTGTGGTCCAACGCGGTCCATAACCTCTCGGTGCGGCGCATCTCGACCGGCTTTGCCTTCCTCGGCCGTGAAGCCGGCATGCCGATCGCCGACAGCTGGATCGACTACACGCCGAAGAACACCTATCTGCGCGCGTTCATCGTCGGCGTCGTCAACACGCTGCGCGTCGCGGTCATCGGCATCGTGCTGGCGACCGTGATCGGCACGCTGGTCGGTATCGCGCGGCTGTCGTCGAACTGGCTGCTGGCGCGGCTCGCCGCCGTCTATGTCGAGGTGCTGCGCGACCTGCCGCTGCTGTTGCAACTCCTGTTCTGGTACGTGCTGATGCAGGGCCTACCGGCGGCGCGCCAGGCGTGGAAGCCGGTCGACGGGGTCTATCTGTCCAACCGCGGCCTGGTGCTGCCGTCGGTGCCGCTGCATGAGGCCAATGGCTGGACGCTCGCTGCGCTGGTCGCCGGCGTGATCGTCTTCCTCATCGTCAGGCGCCGCCTGATCGCGCAGCAGATGCTCGATGGCAAGGCGCGGCCGGCCTGGCCCTACGCGCTCGGCCTCATCATCGCGCTGCCGGCGCTGGTGTCGTGGCTTCTGGGTGCGAGCTGGAGCGTCATGCTGCCCGAGTTGCGCGGCTTCAACTTCGTCGGCGGGCTGACCCTGGCGCCGGAATATTTCGCGCTGCTGATCGCGCTGGTCACGTATACTTCGGCGTTCATCGCCGAGATCGTGCGCAGCGGCATCCAGGCGGTGCCGCGCGGCCAGTCGGACGCCGCCAAGGCGCTCGGGCTGAAGCGCAGCTTCGTGCTGCAACACATCGTGCTGCCGCAGGCGCTGCGCGTCATCATCCCGCCGATGACCAGCCAGTATCTGAACCTGACCAAGAATTCGTCGCTTGCGGTCGCGGTCGGCTACCAGGACATCGTCTCGATCGCCAACACCACGCTGAACCAGACCGGGCAGGCGATCGAGTCGATCGCGCTGATCATGATGGTGTTCCTCACCATCAGCCTCGGCATCAGCCTGTTCATGAACTGGTACAACGCGCGGATCGCGCTGGTGGAGCGCTGACATGAGCTCGGTCGCACATCTCCCGCAGGATCCGCTGCCGATCGGCCGGCGCCGCGCGCAGCGCACGCTCGGCGGCCAGATCGTGGCCTGGCTGCGCGCCAACCTGTTCGCGTCCGTGACGTCGAGCATCATGACGCTGCTGCTGCTGTTCGTGCTCGGCAAGGCGTGCATCGGCCTCTGGCAATGGGGCATCGCCAACGCGGTCTGGATCGTCTCCGGCAACGACACCAGCGCCTGCCGCGCGCTGCGCGGCGTCGGCGCCTGCTGGGCGGTGATCCCCGAGAAGTACCGCTTCATCCTGTTCGGCACCTATCCGTTCAGCGAGCAGTGGCGGCCGGCGCTCGCGGTCGTGTTCTTCATTGCGCTGTTCGTGGTCTCGAGCCGCCGCAGCTTCTGGCGCAAAGAGCTGTTCCTGCTGTGGGCTGCGGCCTTGATCGCGATCGGGTGCCTGATGTGGGGCGGCTTTCTCGGCATGTCCTTTGTCACGCAGGACCGCTGGGGCGGGCTGCCGGTGACGCTGATCCTGGCGACTTTCGGATTGGCGTTCGGTTTCCCGCTCGGAGTCCTGGTCGCGCTCGGCCGCCGCTCCAAGCTACCGGCGATCCGCTCGCTCTGCGTGCTCTATGTCGAGCTGATCCGCGGCGTGCCGCTGATCAGCCTGTTGTTCATGGCGAGCGTCATGTTTCCGCTGTTCATGCCCGACGGCGTCAACATCGACAAACTGCTGCGCGCCCAGATCGCTTTTATCCTCTATGCCGGCGCCTATCTTGCGGAAGTGGTGCGCGGCGGTCTGCAGGCGGTGCCGCGCGGACAATATGAGGCCGCCGACGCGCTCGGGCTGTCCTACTGGGAGAAGAACGCGCTGATCGTGCTGCCGCAGGCGATCCGCCACGTCATCCCGCCGCTGGTCAACACCTTCATCGCCTTCTTCAAGGACACCAGCCTGGTCCTGATCATCGGCATCTTCGATCTCTTGACCACCGCCAAGACCGCGATCGTCGATCCGGCCTGGCAGGCCTTCAGCGTCGAGGTCTATGTGTTCGTCGGCGTGATCTACTTCGTGTTCTGCTTTGCGATGTCGCGCTACAGCCGCGGCCTCGAGGCGCAGCGCGCGCACGGCTGAGGTGGTGATCACGTTCGAGCGCGAAGCCTCGACCTCTATGCGTTTGTCTGGGTCGCATCGCATTTTCCTTCGTCGCATGGGACGTTTTTGGAGCCTGCCGTGATGGATCGATCCGCTTTGCGCGGAACCTGATATGCCCCATCCGGACAAGCTTGAGAAAGTGGAAAACATCTCCGTGAGTGTGTGAACCCCGGCAGCGGCAACTTGCACTCATGTGATGCGATCACGCCGCATATGAGGAGATCGATGCCATGGCGCCCCCGAAACGCTCGCCTCACCCGATCGAGCGACCGCCAAAGGGCATGCCCGTCCCACGCAATTGGGGATTGATGCAAGGCGGCATTCCCTACCGGCCCCACGGGCCCGTCCGACCGGGAGATACCCGGCCTCAGGAAGACTGGCACACCGTCGCCGAGAAGTTCAGTGTCGGAGTCAAGGAGCTGATCTATTTCAACTTCATGACCGACGAACCCGATGTCGTGAACTGGTACCTCAGCCACTATGTGGGATGCGTCAAAGTCAGCCCTAGCGGCAACAATTGGATGTTCAGCAATTCGGCCAATCCCGGCATCATCTACATCCCGCCCGTCGATCATGATCCGATCGATTTCGAGGCCGAGGATATCTGCGTCTGGACTCCAAATGATGCCAAGACGTTTCTGATGCGCCTGCTTGCGCTTGTGCAGGGCATGAAGGGCTACAAGGGGCAGCGTATCAAAAAGCTCGTGCAAGTGATCCTGAACGCTGGATATCCGGCGTGCCTGGACCTCTGGTACTACAACGATATGGTCATATCGGTGTATGTCGACATCAAGGAAGGCAACGCCAAGCGCCGCGAGATGATCAAGGCGACGCGCGGCGCGTTTCCGTTCAGTGGAGAGTCGGGTGTCTACGGGCAGCAGGGCAGCGAAGAGCGCCATCGCGGCATGTGGCAAATCCATCCGGTCAGAAGCCTGTTCACCGAATCTTGCGGCGCTTTCAATGCTCAGGCCATGAAGGACCGCTTGGAAGGCATCGACGAGGAAATGTACAGGGGCTGGTACGAGCTCGATATGGTATCCGCCAAGTCGAGCCAGGGCGGCGGCAGTGCCTTCGGAGAAATGGTCTGGGACTTTATCAACCATGTGAGGCTGTTGTCGGAAGACGAGAAGCACCTTTACTGGGCGTTTTCACAATAGCGGCCCATCGCTCGCTTGCCTCCCTCACATGCTGCATCCTTCGGTGCCGCCTGTTCGCATCCGCGGCCGTCTGCTTTGATTTCTGGAGCGGCCTGTTCTGGCTTTAACGATGCGGCAACCAAGACTTGGCCGATGCTTGGCGCAAAGGCGCGGCTGGCACAGAGTGCACTAGGCGATGTTCCGCCCGTAACTTATCTTGAGCGCCATTGGATTCGCGAGCGCGCGCGATGACAGAAATCATTGTTCGCGCGGGCATCGTTCGATCTGGACTGAACGCAAATGCTGCCGTTGATTTGTTGATTTGGTTCGGCCCTGACAGGGCGTTACTTTGATTTTTGCCGTGCGCCAATGGCCGAAGACAACGCCTCCTATCCCGAGAGTACCCGAAACCAGGTCCACGATGCCCTGCAAGGGTTTTCGACCGATGAGCTTCGCCAACTCCTGGCGGAGATCGAGCAACTCCTGAATGTTGAAGCCAAGCCTCGCCGACCGAGACTGCGACTGGCGGGAGGCACATACGTGAACGAGTATACCGCGCGCGCAAACATCGACCACTATCTGGATCTGCTGAAGCGCCCGGACGTTCCAACCAACACGAGATCGATGCTCAACAAGCGGCTGCTTGAGGAAGAAGACAAGCTCGGCCGCCGACATGAGCAACTGGAGTTTGCCGAAAGCAGGGCCGCAGCGTGCCGGGATCGCGCAGATCGCCAGCGGCGTCTGGCGGAATCGTTTGCCCCTGGTTCGGTTGACCGGGAGCAGGCCGAAAGGCTGCTGGTCAATTTCGAGGCGCTCGCGCAGTTCGTGGAGGGCTTTTGTCGCCAGATGCGCCACACCGTGAACCATAGTCCGCTTTAAGCGAGACGCCGCCTCGGTTCCGCGGGCTCCTCGTCATCACCATCGTCCAGCGTCCGGTCGCCCTTTGACCGCGTAGGCGCTTTGCCTCGGGGCGATGCCAAGCGACCGGGGGGTACGCTGTTCGTCGGCGTGATCTACTTCGTGTTCTGCTTTGCGATGTCGCGCTACAGCCGCGGCCTCGAGGCGCAGCGCCTGTCGAATTGAGGAGGCGTGATCATTCTTGGCAACAGCGCGGAAAGTCCCTGCCGCACCCGAATTGCTCGCGCTGCTGTTTCCAAGCCGTAAAGCCCAGCCTCAAATGGCAGTCCTCGTAGAAATACGCTGAATTCGCCTGCCGTCCGCCAAACCGGCGCAGTTTCGGTCCGGGCACTGTCCACGGCAGCGGACGACCACTGGCCTCCCGGCGCGCCACCAACTCGTCGTAGTATTGGACGTCGGACGGCTGAATTGAGGGCTGCAATTCATTGCGCAGATAATGTCCGCGTTGCCAGTTGTCGGCCACGCGCTTCATGAGATGCCATTTGCGCCGATAGCCGGAACTGAGTTGCGCCGGCTCCTCGTTGGCGAGCCCCAATGCCGCGATGAAAAAGTATTGCGCGGCCGTGCCGAGGTCGCAGTTCGGCTGCTCGAAGATCCATTCGATCACGCTATCCCGATCGTCGCTGTTGTGATCCCAGCTCTCGACGATGACGTGCCAGGTGTCGGGCGTCTGATCCTTGATCCAGAGCAGGAAGTCGTCGGGCTCGGTACTCAGCGCCGCATGCGGACACGGCCAATATTGCGACTTGAGTTCTTCGTCCGGCGCAGCCGCTTTTTTTCTGGCCTCTTCCTGCTGTTGCGCCACGGCCTGCATGGCGTGAACGGCATGACGACGCTGCCGCATCCGCTTTGCCGTCGCGGCGTCCAGCGGTCGCAAGAGGTAATCGACGTGAGCCTCGCTCTCGGGCTCGGGAGGCAGGAAGTAGACGGAAAGCGCTGCATCCAGGCGGACGATCGCGGCCGCAGGCAGCAACTGTATGGTGTCGCAGTACGACCGATGGTCGTGTCGCGCATCCCGATGCGCGCAGCGCGCGCTTCCAGCTCGACATCCGCGAGGAAGTAGTCCCACGACAGCCCCTCGAATGGCCGGGTCGCAAGGCCTTGAAACGTAATGCGGCTCTGGATGGCGCTTCGGTGGAGCGCAAGGTTTTCGTCGGACAGTCCCACGCCGCCACCGGATTGAGCCTGATCTCGAACTTCGTCGCCTGTCATGCCGGCCTCATTGGAATTTGCCGTGGCATTCTAGGCATCAGATGTTGATCGATCCTGAGTCCGCAGCGTCGATTTCTGCGTTCCTGGAACGGGACTATTGACCGATGTCGCCCGGGCGGCCGGCGGAAACGTCTTGCCATACCGTGCCCGACCTATTTATGATCATAAAATGGATAAATCGGCTCTCCCGTCCCTCGACCCTTCGCGCCGCGCCTCGATCAAGCGCAAGCGCTCGGACGCGGTCGCCGACCTGATCCGCAGCCACATTTTCCAGGCCGGCTTGCAGCCAAATGACCGGCTGCCGCAGGAGGGCGAGTTGATCGAGATGTTCGGCTGCAGCCGCTCGACCATTCGCGAGGCGCTCAAGTCCCTGGAGGTGCAGGGGCTGGTGCAGAACACCACCGGTCCCGGCGGCGGCGCGCGGGTGGCGCCGGTGTCGATCAACCGGATCGTCGGCCTGCTCAGCAACTACTTCTATTTCCAGTCGACCAGCACCGCGCAGATCTACCAGATCCGCCGGCTGATCGAGCCGGAGCTCGCCTTCAGCGTGGTCGGCCACCTCACGGCGGAGCATTTCGCAGCACTGGAAAAGGCGATCGCGGTCCAGGAGCATCATCCCCGTGGCGATGCCGATTGGGAACATCATCGCCACGCCGAGATCGATTTCCACGACATCCTGATCGAGGCCTGTCCCAACCCGCTGCTCGGCCTGGTGTGCCGGTTCGTCAACGAGGCCATCAGGCATCTGATCGGCAAGCTCGGCGTGCAGGAATTCGCATCCAGCTTCACCTGCGAGAATATCGAGTTTCACAAGCGTCTGATGGCCGCGTTCCGCTCCGGCAATGCCGCGCGCGCCCGGCGCGTGATGCTCGATCATGTGCTGAGCGCCGAAGCGGTGGTCGTTCCCGCGGAAGACCGGCGCATCGATCTGCCCGTGTTTCATCAGCCGTTGCGGCTCGATTGAACCGCATCGGCGGACTGCTGCATCACGCCCTGGAGAAAACGACAATGGACACGCGGCGCGAGAATGAGTTGTGGAGCTGGTCGGCCGTCGATCTGGCGCGTGCGATCGCGACGCGCGCGATTTCCAGCCGGGAAGCCGTGCGATCCAGCCTCGATCGCATCGCCGAGGTCAATCCGGCATTGAACGCCATTGTCGCTGTGCTCGCCGATGAAGCGCTGGCCGCCGCGGACGCGGCGGACGAAGCGGTGAAGTCAGGCGCGGAGCTCGGCGTGCTGCACGGCGTGCCGGTCACGATCAAGGTCAATGTCGACCAGCGCGGCTGCGCCACCACCAATGGCGTCGTGGCCTTCCGCGACGTGATCGCCACCGAGGACAGCCCGGTGGTCGCGAATCTTCGCAAGGCGGGCGCGGTCATTGTCGGGCGCACCAACACGCCGGCCTTTTCGCACCGCTGGTTCACCAACAACGATCTGCACGGCGCGACCTACAATCCGTGGAGCCGTCGGCTGACGCCGGGCGGCTCCAGCGGCGGCGCCGCATCGGCCGTCGCCTCCGGGATGGGCGCGATCGCGCATGGCAATGATTTCGGCGGCTCGATCCGCTATCCGGCTTACGCCTGCGGCGTCGCCGGCCTGCGTCCGACGCCGGCGCGGATTCCGGCGTTCAATCCGTCGGCAACCAGCGATCGTCCGATCACCGCGCAGATGATGTCGGTGCAGGGGCCGCTGGCCCGCTCGGTCGCCGATCTCGGGCTCGGCCTTGCCGCGATGGCCCAGGCGGACGCGCGCGACGGCACATGGCTGCCGGTGCCCCTGCAAGGTGCGCCGCTCAAGCGTCCGATCGGTGTCGCGGTCGCGCCCGCGCCGTTCGGCGACGAGGCGCCGGAGGTGAGCGCGGCGGTGCGCGCTGCCGGACGCTGGCTCGCGGAGGCCGGCTTTGCCGTGGAGGAGACCGTGCCGCCGCGGCTCGCGGAGGCGGCCGATCTCTGGCATCGCCTCGTCATCAATGAGGAGCGGCGCGTGCTGGCGCCGATGATCCGCAAGTTCGGCGACGATCGGAGCCGCTACAATCTCGAGTGCCATATCGCCTACGCGCCCGAGCTCGACGGCGATCAGGTGCTCGCCTGCTTCGAGCAGCGGCTGGCGATCGTGCGGGCCTGGCAGCTGTTCCAGGAGCGCTATCCCGTCATCATCCTGCCGGTCTCGGCGCAACTGCCGTTCCGTTTCGATCAGGATCAGGAAGACGCGGCGGTGGTCCGCGCGCTGCTCGACGCGCAGCGGCCGCTGCTTGCGGTGCCCGCGCTCGGCTTTCCGTCGGTCGTCGTACCGACCGGGACCGCCGAGGGCGTGCCGGTCGGCGTGCAGGTGATCGCCGGCCGCTTCCGGGAAGACGTCTGTCTCGCAGTGGCCGAGCTGATCGAGGCGCGTGCATCAAAGCTGACGCCGATCGACCCGCGAGACTGAACCAACAACAAGCACTGGCCATCATGGGAGAACATCACGTGACGAATGCACCGATCTGGCACTGGTCCGCCGTCGACACGGCCGCGGCGATCCGAAACAACCAAGTGACGTCGGAGGAGGTGGTTCGCGCCCATCTCGACCGCATGCAGGACGCCAATCCGGCGCTCAACGCCGTCGTGGTCGATCTCGGCGCGTCTGCGATGCAGGCGGCGAAGGCCGCGGACGAGGCGCTGGCCGCGAGCAAGCGCGGAGGCGGCGCCGTCGGGCCGCTGCACGGCGTGCCGGTCACGATCAAGATCAACATCGACGTCGAGGGCCAGGCCAATTCGAACGGCGTGGTGGCATTCAAGGACAACATCGCGCCGGGCGACTCGCCGGTGACGGCCAATCTCAGGAAGGCCGGCGCCGTCATCATCGGCCTCACCAACACGCCGGAGTTCTCGCTGCGCGGCTTCACCGACAACCCGCTGCATGGCCTGACGCGCAATCCCTGGAATGCCGACGTGACCTGCGGCGGATCGTCGGGCGGCGCCGGCGCGTCGATCGCGGCCGGCATCGGCACCATCGCGCATGGCAACGACATCGGCGGCTCGCTGCGCTGGCCGGCGCATTGCAACGGAATCGCCACCATCAAGCCGACCCAGGGCCGCATCCCGGCGTTCAATCCGAGCGCGACCGCGGAGCGGCCGCTGATGGCGCAGTTCATGTCGTCGCAAGGGCCGCTGGCGCGCCACGTCGCCGACGTGCGCCTCGGCCTCGAGGTGATGGCGAAGCGCGACCCACGCGATCCCTGGTACGTGCCGGCGCCGCTGACGGGGCCGAAGCCGGCCGGGCCGATCAAGGTCGCGCTCGCAAAGATCCCCGAGGACATGGCGACCGATCGCAGCGTGATTGCGCTCCAGCGCAAGGCGGCGGATCATCTCGCCGATGCCGGCTATGCGGTCAGCGAGGTCGAGGTCCCCGACCTCAACAAGGTCTGGCAGCTCTGGTGCGACCTGATCATGACCGAGGTTCGCGTGTTGCAGCAGGACCAGATGCTGGCGACCACCAGCGCCGACTTCCAGAAGACGTTCCGCGGCTTCATGGCGCTGGCCAACCCGCTCGACCAGGCCGGCTACATGAAGGCGATCGCCGAGCGCTCGCGCCATATCCGGAACTGGATGACGTTCCTCGAGCAGTATCCGCTGGTGCTGATGCCGACCACCGTGCGCAAGACGCCGGAGGTCAACGCCGATCTCGGCGGCGATCAGCGCGTCAAGGATTTGTTCTGGAACGACCTGCGCTTCATTTCGTCGATGAACGTTCTGGGGCTGCCGGCGGCCGTGGTGCCGGTGGGTCTCGATGAGGGATTGCCGGTCGGCGTCCAGATCGTCGGCTCGCGCTATCGCGAGGACATGTGTCTCGACGCCGCCGAGGCGATCGAACGCAAGGCCGGCGTTCTGGCACGGCAATTGTGGCAGCGGCGCTGAGGCGATCTCGACGCCACCACGCATTATCCATTCGTATGATTCAACGCACGCCGCGGCGAAATTTCGTCGCGGCGTTCGCATGATCGGAAATGCGAGCGTGCCGGGGTCCAGCTGTGTTCCTTCTCCCGGAATTTCTGAGCGGAATCGCAGAGCGCCATGCCGGCGACGGGGTTGTCGGCGATCCCTGATTGCTTCAGGAGATCGTCCGAAACGTCGAAACCCCTGGGAACGAAATGTCCATCACGAAACGCTCGCATGTCCTGGTCGCAATTGCCGTGTGTCTCTCATTTGCGGCCGGCGCTGCCCGAGCGGAGGATGGCGTGCTGCGGGTCGGCATCATCACCGACATGAGCGGGCAATATTCCGACGGCAATGGCCCGGGATCGGTGATCGCGGCGCAGATGGCCGCGGAGGAAATCGGTGGCACGGTCGCCGGACGCAAGATCGAGATCATTTCGGCGGATCACCAGAACAAGCCTGATGTGGCGACCGGCATCGTGCGCAACTGGATCGACAACAAGGGTGTCGACGTGATCGCCGAAGGCGTCAATTCCGCGGTGGCGCTCGCGATCCAGACCGTGACGCGCGAACGCAAGAAGCTGTTTCTGATCTCGGGCTCGGGCTCGTCCGATCTCACCGGCAAGCAATGCTCGCCGACGAGCGTGCAGTGGACTTATGACACCTATGCCTCCTCGAACGCGACGGCGAAGGCCGTGGTTGCGCGCGGCGGCACGCCCTGGTTCTTCCTGACGGCGGATTATGCGTTCGGCCAGGCGCTGGAGCGCGATGCCAGCAAGGCCGTGACATCGGCCGGCGGCAAGGTGCTGGGCGCGGTCCGCCATCCCTTCGATACCGCCGATTTCTCGTCGTTCCTGCTGCAGGCCCAGTCCTCCGGCGCCAAGATCCTGGCGCTTGCCAATGCCGGTTCCGACTTCCGCAACGCGGTGTCGCAGGCCGACGAGTTCAATATCCGCGCCAGCATGCAGGTCGTCGCGCTGCAGGTGACGCTCACCGACGTGCCCGCGCTTGGCCTCGCGCATGCGCACGATCTGCTGTTCACCGATTCCTTCTATTGGGATCGCACGCCGGAGACGCGCGTGTTCGCCCAGGAGTTCTTCAAGCGGCACGGGGCGATGCCGACCGCCTATCAGGCCGGCGTCAACTCGGCGCTCCGGCACTACTTCAAGGCAGTTGCCGCCACCAACTCGGTCGATTCGGAGACTGTGATCGCGCAGATGCGCAAGACCCCGGTCAATGATTTCTTTGCCCAGAACGGCCTCGTGCGCGAGGACGGCCGGATGGTGCACGACATGTATCTGATGCGCATCAAGAAGCCGGAAGAGTCCAAGAGCAAGTGGGACCTCTACGAGTATCTCGCGACGGTGCCGGGCGACCAGGCCTTCCGTCCGCTCGATGAGGGCGGATGCCCCTACGTTGCCAAGTCGCACTAGCCCTGTCAGAAATTTGCATCGAGCCCTCGCGTGAGTTTTTCTCCTATCATGCGCGAGTTTTGATCGGTTGTCCGGCGCCGATCCTGACGATACGTTCGGATTGAGATCAGTCTTAGTTGGCAGATCATGCTCCTGCGCGGTTCCGCGCGAACTGCGGGCTTGCTGCGCGTTGACGTCGCTGAGACCTTCTCGTCCGCCCGGCTAGACCGGGCGCAGAGGCGATCTGGACAGGAGACGCAGCAACATGACGGGCGACATGGGTGTTCGGGCTGGCCAGTGCCATTGCGGCGCGGTGCGTTTCGAGGTGACGCTCAGCGACGGCTTCAATTCGATCCGCCGCTGCACCTGCTCTTACTGCCGGATGCGGGGCGCCGTCGTTGCCATGGCCGAAATGGGCGGGATCAAGATCCTGCACGGCGAGGATGCGCTAACAAGCTACCGCTTCCATACCGGATCGGTGCAGCACTTCTTCTGTTCGCGCTGCGGGATCTACACCCATCATCAACGGCGATCGAACCAGAACCTGTATGCCGTCAACGTGGCCTGCCTGGATGGTGTAAGCCCGTTCGACTTCCCCGAGGTGCCTGTGATGGACGGCGTCAATCATACGAACGACACCGGCAAGCCGACGCGCCGGGCAGGCACACTCCACTTCATCCCGGCCGACTGACGATCGCTGTCGGCCGACGACCGCCCGGCTCGTCGCGGGACGACGGTGAGAGGGAAGGGAGCCCTTCCACCGGTGGTCGTGCAACAAGTTCAGTGTCGTCCCTGCCTAGTGCGCAATTGCGCACGGGAGCAGGGACCCATAACCACCGATCGTCATTGTTTCACGACGCCGAAATGACGAGTCCCTTTAACAACCTCGGCCGCGGAGTATGGGTCTCTGCTTTCGCAGGGACGACAGCTGTGGTGAAATCAAGCGAGGCGTCATCGCGACGGCAACATCACCGTGTTCACGAGGCACCATGACCAACACCATCGAGGCTTCCGACGGCGGCTACCGCTTCATGCCCGGCGTCAGCCAGTATTCCTGCGGCATCGCTGCGCTGCCCGGCTTTGCCATTGAGCGCGTCAGGTTCTCTGAACCGGTGCCGTTGGGCGCGGGTTTTGCAAGGATTGCCGACATCATCAAAGCGGCGGGTCGTCCGCTGACGTCATTTGGCGCCTGCGAACTGCGTTCCCCGGCGCCGTTCACCGAGGACGGGTTCAGGGCCTTCAACGAGATCTACATCAAGACGCTCGTGGCCTGGGGTGCGATGCGGGACGGCGTCAATCCGGTGGCGCGCAGCAATGTCTGTCCGAAGCTCGATCCGCCCGGCGAGCCGAGCTTCCACGCCTTCTGCTACACGGTGCCGGCCGCCATGGACGAACCAGCCAGCTTTGTCGTCGCCGGCAGCGGCGAGTCGGTCGAGGGCAAGGCCAATTATCGCGATCATACCGTGGCCCTCGGCGACACCAGCCCGGCCGGCCTGCTGGCGAAGGCGAAATTCGTGGCCGACGAGATGGAACGCCGGATGAGCGCGTTCGGCGGCCGTTGGCAGGACACCACCGCGGTGCAGCTCTACACTGTGCACGACGCCTATCCGGTGCTCGAAAGCGAGCTCGGTCGCCGCGGCGTGCTGCGCAACGGCTTGACCTGGCATTTCGACCGGCCGCCGGTGGTTGGCCTCGACTTCGAAATGGATTGCCGGCGCGTGCATCGCGAGCGCGTGGTGTGACGTGGCGGTCGCGTGATGCATCAAAAGCGCGTGTGGGTGGATGTGGAAGCGTGCGCCCTTTCTTGACACGGATCGCGTCAACCGTTTCCCTTCGCCATCGACGTCAGCGGCTGGGTGAGCGCGGGTGCAGAACGAATCTGTGATCAGGCGGCGTGATCTGCTGGCGCTGATTGGCACCGTTGCCGGCAGTTCGGCGATGTATCACGCGATGACGAGCCTCGGCTTCGCGTCCGAATCCGCCTACAAGGGGCCGCTGAAGCTCGCAGGCGATGTGAAGGGCGCCTCGGTGCTGATTCTCGGCGCGGGGCTTGCCGGGATGACGGCGGCGCTGGAGCTGCGCAAGGCCGGCTACAAGGTCCAGATCCTCGAATTCAACAGCCGCGCCGGCGGCCGCAACTGGTCGATCCGCGGCGGCGACAGTTTTGTCGAGCTCGGCGGCTTCAGGCAGACCAGCCAGTTCGAGCAGGGGCTCTATCTCAATCCCGGCCCGTGGCGGATTCCCTATCATCACCGTGCGCTGCTCGACTATTGCCGCCGGCTCAATGTGACGCTGGAACCCTTCATCCAGCTCAATCACAACGCCTATCTGCACGCGACGCGTGCATTCGGCGGCAAGCCGCAGCGCTTTCGCGGTATCAAGGCGGATTTCCAGGGCGGGGTCTCGGAGCTGCTCGCAAAGATCACCCAGCAGGGCCGGCTCGACGAGACCGTCGGCAAGGAAGATCAGGAGATCCTGCTGCAGTCGCTGCGCGACTGGGGCGCGCTGGATCGCGACTACAAGTACAATGCCAACCTCGTGTCGGCCGAGTTCCGCGGTTATGCGCGGGATCCCGGCGGCGGCCTGATGGGCGATCCGCTGCCCAGCGAGCCGATCCCGCTGCAGGAGCTGCTGCGGTCGCGGATGTGGCGCTATCTGCAGACCTTTGCGCGCTACGATTTCCAGACCACCATGTTCCAGCCGGTCGGCGGCATGGACATGATCGGCAAGGCGTTCGCGCGCGAGGTCGGCGATCTCATCCGCTATGGCGCCAAGGTGACGCAGATCCAGCAGAACGGCTCTGGCGTCACCGTGAGCTATGTCGACACCGCCAGTCCATCGACGGTGCAGCAGGCCACCGCCGACTGGTGCATCTGCACCATCCCGTTGCCGATCCTGAGCCAGTTGCCGGTCGATGTCAGCGTGCCGATGAAGAGTGCGATCGACTCCGTGCCCTATGCAGCCTCGGTGAAGATCGGCCTGCAGTTCAAGCGGCGGTTCTGGGAGGAGGATGACGCGATCTACGGCGGCATCAGCTACACCGACCTGCCGATCCGGCAGATCGCCTATCCGAACTATGGCTTCAACCGCGGCGGCCGCGGCATCCTGCTCGGCGCCTACATGTATGGCGGTGCCAATTCGTTCGAATTCACCGCGATGACGCCGGCCGAGCGGGTCGCCAGCGCGGTCGAGTTCGGCGCCGCGATCCATCCGCAGTACAGGAACGAATTCGAGAACGGCGTCGCGGTGGCCTGGCATCGCGTGCCGTTCACGCTCGGCTGCGCCGGCGAATGGACCGAAGCCACCCGCGCGCAGCATTACCGCAATCTCTGCCAGATCGACGGCCGTATCGTGCTGGCGGGCGAGCACGCCTCGCAGCTGCCGGCCTGGCAGGAGGGCGCCATCCTGTCCGCGCTCGACGTCATCTCCCGGCTGCACGAACGCGTGGTGAAGACATGATGATGCGGACCGCAACATCCGTCGTCGCTGGACTGGCGCTGCTGTGGGCGACGGCAGCCCTTGGGCAGGACAGCGGCGCGGGCAAGCGCACCTTCTCTTCGGGCTACCGCTTCGTCGAGATGACCGGCGAGGAGCTGTTCGCCAATGTGTGCCAGGGCTGCCACATGCCGGATGCGACGGGCGCCAGCGGGGCGGGCAGCTACCCGTCGCTGGCCGGCAACAAGAATCTCGAGGCCGGCAGCTATCCGGTCTTCCTGGTCATCAACGGCCGCCGCGGCATGCCGGCGTTCGGCGACATGATGACCGATGGTCAGGTCGCCGCCGTTGTGAATTATCTGCGGACGCACTTCAGCAACAACTATGAGGACGCGGTGACGACCAAGGATGTCCAGGACGCCCGCCGCTGACAAAAACACTCGGGGAGAGTTTGATGAAATTCATCGGTATCACACTGGGCGCGGCGCTATCCGCGGTGGCGACGGTCGCCTGCGCGGATGTGGTCAGGCATCCGATTCCCAACTCGACATTCCCGATCGCGCAGGCCGTGACCGTCACCGGCAACACCACGACCGTCTATGTCAGCGGCCAGGTGCCGCCGGCGATCAACAAGGACGCCGATCCGTCAAGCCCGCAGGCCTATGGCGATACCAAGACGCAGACCGTCGGCGTGCTCAACCGCATCAAGGCCATTCTGGAAGGCCAGGGTCTTGGCATGGGCGACGTCGTCAAGATGCAGGTATTCCTGGTGCACAACGCATCCGCGCCGATGGACTTCAAGGCCTTCATGGAGGGCTACACCCAGTTCTTCGGCGGCAGCCAGCCGAACCTGCCGGCGCGCTCGGTGGTCGGCGTCGCCGCGCTCGCCAATCCCGGATTCCTGGTCGAGATCGAGGTGATCGCGGCCAAGGACTCGAAATAAGGACTGCAAATAGCGTGCGCGAAACCGCGGAGCATGCGCGCGGAAATTGAAGGGCTCGCCGTCTTGCCAAAGCGCGTGTCGCCTGTCTGAATTCGTCTCCGATCAGGCGGCGGAATTCTGGGAGAGTACGATGTCGCACAAGGCTAGAGACACGGTTCGATCGCTGCGGCTCGCGGCAGCGCTTGGTCCGGCGCTGCTGGCAACCGGCGCCGCGGCGCAGGGGCTGACCGAGCAGCAGCAATTCGCCCGCGGCATCTACCAGGAGCTGGTCGAGATCAACACGACCACCGCGACCGGCGATACCCAGAAGGCAGCGGAGGCGATGGGCGCGCGGCTCCGCGCGGCTGGCTTCCCCGAGGCCGACGTGCACGTGTTCTCGCCGGCGCCGCACAAGGGCAATCTGGTGGCGCGGCTGCACGGCTCCGGCGCGCGCAAGCCGATCCTCCTGGTCGCCCATATCGACGTCGTCCCCGCCAACCGCGAGGACTGGTCGGTCGATCCGTTCAAGCTCACCGAGCAGGACGGCTATTTCTACGGCCGCGGCTCCAGCGACGACAAATACATGGCGTCCGCCTTCATCACCAATCTGATCCGCTACAAGAAGGAGGGCTACAAGCCCGATCGCGACATCATCGTGGCGCTCGAGACCGACGAGGAGATCCTCGATGCCAACGGTCTCGGCATGCAGTGGCTGATCAAGAACCACCGCGACCTGATCGATGCCGAGTTCGCGCTCAATGAAGGCGGCGGCGTCGGTCTCAAGAACGGCAAGGCGATCCGCAACAGCGTGCAGACCAGCGAGAAGGTCTCGATCGGCTACCAGCTCACGGTGAAGGATCGCGGCGGCCACTCGTCGCTGCCGCGCAAGGACAACGCGATCTATCATCTCGCCGAAGGCCTGGTGCGGCTCTCCAATTACAGCTTCCCGATGAATCTCAACGAGACCACCCGGATCTATTTCACCAAGACCGCCGAGGTCGACACGTCGCATGCCGACGATATCAAGGCCATTTTGGCGCCGCAGCCCGGCCCGGCGGCGCTGGAGCGATTGTCGGAGAATCCGGGTTATAATGCGCAGCTCCGCACCACCTGCGTTGCGACCATGCTGGAGGGCGGCCACGCCATCAACGCGCTGCCGCAGCTGGCGACCGCCAAGGTGAACTGCCGGATCCTGCCCGGCGAGCCGGTCGAGGGCGTGCAGGCGACGATCGAGCGCGTGCTCGCCGACAAGGAGATCGCGGTGGCTCCGACCGGCAAGGCCGTGCTGAGCCCGCCGTCGCCCCTCAACGAGGAGATCATGGGTTCGATCGAGAAGCTGTCGAAGGAGTTCTGGCCGGATGCGTCGATCGTTCCGGTCATGAGCACCGGCGCGACCGACGGCAGCTATCTGCGTAACGCGGGGATTCCGACCTATGGCCACTCCGGGCTGGCCGCCGATGTCGACGACAACCGTATCCATGGCAAGGACGAGCGCGTGCTCGTTAAGTCGTTCTACGAGGGCGAGGAGTATCTCTATCGCCTGGTCAAGATGCTCGCCGGCGGGAAATGATGGCTGACAGCAAGACAAGGACACGGGTTGCGGTCGCCGGCCTCGGCGCGATCGGCACCGACGTCGTCAAGGCGCTCGATCAGGGCATCGAGGGCCTCGCGCTGGTTGCGGTGTCGGCGAACAGCCCGGACAAGCATCGCGGCTGGGTGGCGGAGCTCAAGTCTGCGCCGAAGCTGGTGCCGATCGAGCAGCTGGCCGAGATTGCCGACATCGTGGTCGAGTGCGCGCCGAGCAAGCTGGTCCGCGCAATCGTGGCGCCGGTGGTCGAGCGCGGCAAGACCGCGGTCGTGCTCAGCGTCGGCGCGCTGCTGCAGAACGAGGACCTCGTCGATCTCGCGAAGGCCCATGGCGGCCAGATCATCGTGCCGACCGGCGCGCTGATCGGGCTCGATGCGGTGACCGCCGCGGCGATCGGGACCATCCATTCGGCGAGGCTGGTGACGCGCAAGCCGGTCGCGGGCCTCGTCGGCGCGCCGCATCTGGTCGAGAACAACATCCGGATCGAAGGCATCACCGAGCCGCTGCGCATCTTCGAGGGCAGTGCGCGCGACGCCGCAAAGGGTTTTCCGGCCAACCTCAACGTCGCGGTGGCGCTGTCGCTGGCCGGCATCGGCCCCGACCGCACGAGGGTCGAGATCTGGGCGGATCCGACCGTGACCCGCAACACCCACCGGATCGAGGTCGATTCAGATTCCGCGCGGTTCTCGATGATGATCGAGAACATTCCCTCGGAGAACCCGAAGACCGGCCGCATCACCGCGCTGTCGGTGATCGCCTGCCTGCGCAAGCTGCGCGCATCGTTGCGGATCGGCACATGATGAAGATTGCGCCCGACGATCTGTTCCTGGTCATCGACGTGCAGAACGATTTCTGCCCCGGCGGCGCGCTGGCGGTCGCGGACGGCGATGCCGTCGTGCCGGTCGTCAACCGGTTGGCCGGCCGGTTCGACCATGTCGTGCTGACCCAGGACTGGCATCCGGCCGGCCACAGCTCGTTTGCGACCTCGCATCCGGGCGCGGCGCCGTTCTCCGAGATCGCCATGCCGTATGGGCCGCAGACGCTGTGGCCGGATCATTGCATCCAGGGCAGCGCGGGCGCCGCGTTTCATCCTGACCTCGCCACCGAGCGGGCCCAGCTCGTGATCCGCAAGGGGTTCCGGGCCGCGATCGATTCCTATTCGGCGTTCTTCGAGAACGACCGCAAGACGCCGACCGGGCTCGCCGGCTATCTGCGCGAGCGCGGCCTCAAGCGCATTGTGATGGCGGGGCTCGCCACGGACTATTGCGTGCAGTATTCGGCGCTCGATGCGCGCCGGCTCGGTTTCGAGACTATTGTCGTGCTGGCAGGCTGCCGCGCCATCGATCTCGGCGGTTCGCTTGCCGTCGCCACCGCGGCGATGCGCAAGGCCGGGGTGGAGCTTGTCGAGGAGCTCGTCTGAGCGTCGCCAAAGAGGGGCAAAAACCGTTGTTTTGACTGGCTTTTTGTTCTAATCCCCCACCGTTGATGATCACGCGTAGCGGAGCTTTCGTGTCGGGACAGGTTTTGCGGATTGGGACGCGCAAGAGCGCGATGGCGCTCGCGCAGACAGATGAGGTCGCACGCCTGCTGCGCGCTTCGGCGCCGGACCTTGCCGTCGACATCGTCAAGTTCGAGACCCGCGGCGACCAGGACCAGACCAGCAAGCTGTTGCGTCATGGCGGCAAGGGCGGCGCCTTCGTCGCCGAGATCCGCGAAGCCATGCGTGCCGGCACCTTGCAGGCGGCGATGCATTCGCTGAAGGACGTGCCGGGCAACGAGGAGACGCCGGGTCTTGTCATCGCCGCGATGCTGGCGCGCGATGCCGCCAATGACAGCCTCGTGCTGCGTCCCGGCCTGTCGCTGGAAACGCTGCGCGCCGCGCGCGGCAAGGGCTTCATGATCGGCACCAACGCCGTGCGCCGCGCCGCCTATCTGCGCCGGCTGTTTCCGGAAGCGACCGTGATCCATTATCGCGGCGCCGCCGACACGCGCGTGGCCAAGCTCGATCGCGGCGACAAGCAGCGGCTGCCCGGCGGCGGCGACGTGGGGCCGGCGGATGCGCTGGTGATGGCGCGCTCGGGCCTGGAGCGCATCGGCATGACCGCGCGCATCGCGCATGATTTCTCGGTCGGCGAGATGCTGCCGGCGGTCGGCCAGGGCATTGTCGCGGTGGAATGCGTCGAGACCGACTGGGCGACGCGTGCGCGGCTTGCCGGGATCGACAACGTGCAGTCGCGGCTTGCGGCCGAGGCCGAGCGCGAGGTGCTGTGGGTGCTCAACGGTCATTGCAATTCGCCGATCGCGGGCCACGCCACGCTCGCGGGAGCCGAGATGACGCTGCGCGCCTCCGTGCTCGACGAGGCCGGCGCCGGCTTCATCGAGGTGACGCGGCGCGGACCCGCGGACCGGCCGCGCGAACTCGGCCGCGCCGTGGGCATGGAGCTGCTGGAGAAGGGCGCCGCCGAGATCATCGCCCGCACCCGGGCGGAGGAATAGCGCGCGCTACGCCCGCAACGGCCAGCTGCCGATGATGCGGAAGCGCGATGCGCTGTCGGTCTGCTTGAACAGCGCGATGCGGTCGATTGCGAGCCGCGCGAGGTCGACCGCCGCGAACCGTGAGCGCAGCTGCGCCACGATCGGGCCGCGCCGCTCGTCGCTCAGCCGCCCTGTCAGCGTCATGTGGAAGCGGAACTCCTCCATGACGTAGGGATAGCCCCAGCGGTCAAGATAGTCGCACTGCCGCGCGGTGAGTTTCTCTGGCCTGCGGCGCGCGCGATCTTCCGGCGTCAGCGGCGCGCGGAACGCGTCGAATTCGGTGACGCAATCGGCGGCAAGCTGCTGCAGATCATCCGAGCGGCTGGCCGGGATCACCGCGATGAAGCCGCTGATTGCATCGACCACCGGTTCGATCACCGGAATGCGCCGCGCGCGGCCGGCGAAGGCGGCACAGGCATCGAGAAGCTCGGCCTCGCTTCGACCGTCGGCGAGCGCGGTGGGCGCTTTCAGCGTGGCGTGGAATCCATACTTGCGCGGATCTTCGGTGATCTCGCGCCAGTCCGGCGTGACGCCTTCGGGAAACGGCAGGTCGTCGCCCGACACCGCATCGTAGCCGAGCAGTGTCGAACCGAAGCGGTGCAGGACGCTGTCGGGTGACGGCGCATAATAGATCGCGTAGCGCGGAGTGCTGGCCATGGGACTGGGCTACGCCGCCGCAACCGTCTTGCGCGGCGCGAGTGAATGAACGAGGCAGCTCGCGTCCGCCAGATGCACCAGCCGTCCGGCCGCTAATACGGCGATGATGCGCGGCCGCAGCGGCGCCTTGTCGTCGACGACGATGATGTCGGCACGGCGGCCCGCGGCGAGCACGCCGCGATCGGCGAGCCCGGCCGCGCGGGCCGGCGCCGACGAGATCAGGTCCCAGGCCCTGGCGAGCGGCAGGATGCCATCGGCGACGAGGCGGAACGCCGCGAGCAGCTGCGCCGGATAGTAATAGTCCGACGCCAGCACCGAGCAGAGGCCCTGCGCGATCATGTCGGATGCCTTGGTCCAGCCGGTATGGCTGCCGCCGCGCACCACATTGGGCGCGCCGAACACGATGAAGTCGTCCGCCGCCGCAGCGTCGCGCGCGGTCTCCTCGTTGACAGGGAATTCGGCGATCGTGGCGCCCAGCGCGCGAAACTCCTGGCGCATCGCCGGGCTGTTGTCGTCATGCGAGAGCATGCGGATATCGGCCGCGCGCGCGGCGGCGGCGAGTCGCGCGATCGAGGTGGGCACCTCGGGGCGGCGCGCCACGATCCGGTCGAGCATGTCGTTGACGGCCTCGACGGAGAGCCCGGTGCGCTCGGCCAGCTGGTTGCGCTTCTTCGGCTTGACGTTGCTGTGGTCGTTGAAGGCGAACAGGTCGATGCGGCCTTCACTGAGCCATTGAATGATCTCGGCCTCGGCCTCGAGATTGTGGGTCTCGTGGCGCAGATGGAAGCGGGTGTCGGCGGCGAGCTGCGGCCGCAGCGCCTCGATCGCATCGAGCAGCTTGCGCGCATTCTCCGCGCTGCGCAGGCCGGGCTCCCACGACCAGGTCGCGCCATGGAACACGGTGGTGATGCCGTTGGCGATCGCCTGCCGGTCGCTGTCGATCAGCGCCACGTCGGTCGGGAAGTCGACGCCGGGGCGCGGCATCATCTGCCGCTCGAACGCATCGCCATGCAGGTCGATGATGCCGGGCAGCACCAGGAGGCCACTGGCATCGATGTGAAGCACGGCGCGACCCTGCTCGGCGTCGAGCGCGCCGATGTCGCGGCCTGCGGTCCGCAGCGAGGTCTCGACCAGGGCGCCGTCAACCAGCGTGCGCCCGCCCTCGATGAAAATGTCCGTCACGATGCGGCGCTCCGTTGTTTGGCTTGCGATTTGGATACGGCCTCGGCCTCGTACTTGTCGAGGAATTCCTCGACCGCGAGCTTGCGAAAGTCGGGCAGGACGCGGCGGAGCGTCTCGTGATCCCAGTCCCACCATGCGAGCGCGGCGAGGCGGTCGGCGATCGTCTCGGAGAAGCGCCGCTTCACGGGCCGCGCCGGATTACCGGCAACGATGGTGTATGCGGGAACGTCCTTGGTCACGATCGCGCCGGCAGCGACGACAGCGCCGGTTCCGATGTTCCGTCCTGGTAACAGGATCGCACCGTGCCCGATCCAGACGTCATGGCCGATATGCACGTGATGCGCACGTCGCCAGTTGAAGAAGTCGGTGTCGTCGCTCTCTCCGGGGAAATACGCGCTGGCGCGGTAGGTGAAATGCGCTTGAGTCGCGCGATGCATCGGGTGGTTGCCGGGGTTGATGCGGGTCATCGCCGCGATCGAGCAGAACTTGCCGATCGAGGTGTAGGTGATCTGGCTGTCATTCACGACGTAGGAATAGTCATCCATGCTCACTTCAAGCAGGATCGTGCGCGCGCCGACCTCGGTATATTTGCCGAGCTTGCTCTCACGGACCGACGCGGTCGGGTCGACGGTCGGCACAACCGAGAGTGTTTTTCCGGCCATCAGGGCCTCCGCAAATCTTCAAGAATCTTGGGCTTCCGGGGGATGCGCGCTCGTCATCGGGATGCTTGATGACAACATCATGACGTTGCGATGACGGCAAGGGAGCGACAAGGGAGGGGTGTGGACGATCGCCGCACCGCAGCGCCGTCGTCACATAACTGTAAAACGCCGGGGATAGCGATGGCCCAACGAGGCGCGGTTGGAGCATTACATGCTGGTGGTGGAAGGTTTGACGTGCCGTTTCGGCACGAAAGCCGCAGTCGACAACGCGTCCTTTTCGATCGCGCCGGGCAGCTTTGTCGGCGTGATCGGCCGCTCCGGCGCCGGCAAGTCGACGCTGCTGCGGATGATCAACCGTCTCGCCGATCCGACCTCCGGCCGTATCCTGTTCGAGGGCACCGACGTCACCGCGTTGCGCGGCAAGGAACTGCGGCGGTGGCGCGCGCGCTCGGCGATGATCTTCCAGCAGTTCAATCTGGTCGGCCGCCTTGATGTGCTGACCAACGTGCTGATGGGCCGGCTGGCCCAGATTCCGTCATGGCGCTCGCTGGCGCAGGTCTGGCCGGAGCAGGACAGGGCGCTCGCACTGTCGGCGCTCGAGCAATTCGACATCGCCCAGCTGGCGGCACAGCGCGCCGACCAGCTCTCCGGCGGCCAGCAGCAACGCGTCGCGATCGCCCGCGCGCTGGTGCAGGAGCCCGACATCATTCTCGCCGACGAGCCGATCGCCTCGCTCGATCCGCGCAACACCAAGATCGTGATGGACGCGCTGCTGCGCATCAACAAGCATTTCGGCATCACGGTGCTTTGCAATCTGCACTCGCTCGACCTGGCGCGGACCTATTGCGACCGCCTGGTCGGCATGGCCGCGGGTCGCGTGGTGTTCGATGGCGCCCCCGCGGCGCTCACCGACCATATCGCCCGCGAGCTCTATGACCTCGAGGCCAATGACGTCATCGGCGCAGCACCGCTGCCCGCGCCCGACGGTGCAACTGCGCCGGCACTCGGCACCGCAGCCGCGGCCTGAGCGTCGCGCATTTTTCAATCTGGGAGGCCGGGCATTTTGCCCGGCCAACAGGTGCAACTACAACAAAAGAGGGGTAGTCATGTTCACTCGTCGCATCATTCTGGCTGGCGCCGCCGCGCTGGCATTTGCCGGTTCGGCCTCCGCGCAGGACTGGAAGGCAAAGTATCCGGAGCTCACCTTCGCGGTGGTGCCGGCCGAGAACGCCTCCGGCGTCACCGAGCGCTGGACGCCGTTCGTGGCGTATCTGTCGAAGGAACTCGGCGTGAAGGTCACACTGCGCATCGCCAACGACTACGCGGCCGTCATCGAAGGCCAGCGCGCCGGCAACATCCAGATCGCCAGCTACGGCTCGGCCTCGTTCTCTCGCGCGCGCTTGACCGGCGTCAAGACCGACGCGTTCGCCAACGATATGAACGCCGACGGTTCGACCGGCTATTACTCGGTGTTCTTCGTCAAGGCGTCGAGCCCGTACAAGACCGTCGAGGACCTGAAGGGCAAGAATCTCGGCCTGGTCGATCCGAACTCGACGTCCGGCAACAACGTGCCGCGCTTCGAACTCAACAAGATGGGCATCACGAACGCCGAAGGCTTTTTCGGCAAGGTCGTGTTCACCGGCAGCCACGAGAACGCCGTCCTGGCGCTGTCGCAGGGAACCGTTGATGTGGCCGCCAACCAGTGGACCAACGAGGATGATTCCACGCTCGCCCAGATGCTGACCAAGGGCATGCTGAAGAATGCCGACGGCTCGGCGATGAAGAAGGATGATTTCCGCATCATCCACAAGTCGGCGCTGATCATCAACGGCCCCTATGCGTACAACACCGATCTTCCGGAGGACCTGAAGGCCGCGATCGCAAAGGCCTTCTTCGACGCCCCGACCAAGGACAAGGCCGCCTTCGACCGTCTGTCCGACGGTCAGAAGAAGGGCTTCCATCCCGCCACCACCAAGGATTGGGACGGCACCATCGAGCTGATCAAGTTCGTCGACGGTTTGCGAAAGAAGGCGAGCTGATCGCACGCCTGACGTCACGAGGGTCGGGCGTATAGCCCGGCCCTTTCTCTCCACTCAACTCCGAACCGGACTGGCACGCGTCGATGGCGACCGCCGTATCCATTCTTCCAGCGCAGCAACTGGTGACGCTGGGGGACGCCTACCGCAAGTCCGTCGCACGCAAGCGGTTGAAGGCCGCGCTGGCAACGGCGGCATTCTGTGCGGTGCTGGTGATCGCGGCGTTCGGCGCGGAAGTGAACCTGCGCACGCTGTTCACCTATTTCGGCAATTTCGTCAGCTATTTCGATCGCATCCTGACGCTGGATTCCGGCGCGCGGGTCTGGACCGATCCCGCCGAATGGTTCTGGGGTTGGCATAAGTGGCTGAAGATGCTCGGCGAGACGATCCTGGTCAGCTATGTCGGCACGCTGACGGGTGCCGTGCTCGCCTTCGCGCTCAATTTCTTCGCGGCCCAGAATACGTCGCCGGGCCCGTGGGTACGTTTCACGATCCGCCGCCTGCTGGAATTCGCCCGCACCGTCCCCGGCATCGTGTTCGCGCTGATCTTCGTGATCGCGTTCGGCCTCGGGCCGATGGCCGGCGTGCTGGCAATCGCGATCCACACCACCGGGGCGCTCGGCAAGCTGTTCGCCGAGATCGTCGAGAATGCCGACATGAAGCCGGTCGAGGGCATCCGCTCCACCGGCGCGAGCTGGCTGTCCTGCATGCGCTTTGCCGTGCTGCCGCAGGTCTCGGCCGGCTATGCCAGCTATGCGCTGCTGCGCTTCGAGATCAACGTCCGCGAGGCCTCGGTGATGGGCTTCGTCGGCGCCGGCGGCATCGGCCAGGAGCTGGTGGTCGCGATCCGCAAGTTCTACTATTCCGACGTCAGCGCCATCCTCATCACCATCATCGTCACCGTCTTCATCATCGACATCTCGACCGGCTGGCTGCGTGGCCGGCTGTTCGGCAAGGAGACGCGGCGATGAGCCAGATGCCGAGGCCGGACACCAGCGAGCTGCGCGCGAAATACCCCGACGCCTTCGACCGGCCTGCGTCAGCGCGGCTGGCGTTGCCGGCGATGATCGTGGCGGCGCTCGCGATCTTCGTGTTCGGCCTGGTCGATCTCGACTTCTCGCCGTCGCGGCTGATCGCGGGCATCGGCCAGCTCGGCTGGATCACCATGTTGATGATCCCGCCGAATCCCGGCTCGTCGTTCCCGCTCTACATGCAGGCACTCGGCGAGACGCTGTCGATCGCGCTGCTCGGCACCACGCTTGCGGCGCTGTTCGCGCTGCCGGTCAGCCTGCTGGCGGCGCGCAACATCATCCCCTCGAACCTGATCCGCTTCCCGGTGCGGCGCTTCCTGGATTCGATCCGCGGCGTCGATACGCTGATCTGGGCGCTGGTCTGGATCAATGTCGTCGGCCTCGGCCCGTTCGCCGGCGTGCTCGCGATCATGGTTTCGGACTTCGGCGCGTTCGGAAAGCTGTTCTCCGAGGCGATCGAGGCGGCGGACCGCAAGCAGGTCGAGGGCATCCGCGCTTCCGGGGGCAGCGCACTGCATGAGATCCGTTTCGGCCTGCTGCCGCAGGTGCTGCCTGTCATCGCCGGGCAGGTGCTCTACTTCATCGAGTCGAACACCCGCTCGGCTACCATCATCGGCATCGTCGGCGCCGGCGGCATCGGACTGCAGCTCGCCGAGCAGATCCGCGTGCTGGAATGGCAGAAGGTGTCGTTCCTGATCCTGATGATTCTCATCGCGGTCGCCGCGATCGACTTCATCTCGAGCAAGCTGCGTTTTGCCATCATCGGCCAGCGCGCCGTGGTGTAGAACCTTGCCTCGCCCTGCTCTTGCGGGGCGCCTCGAGTTTTGTATCGCACTATGCGCTGCGACCGTGAAGATGCGCGAGGGAGCGCCAGGCGTGATGCGTGAGCGTTTCAAGGCGCCGTACGGTATCGACGCGAGCGATTGCGTCGTCCGCGATCGTCGTTCCATCCGCCACTGAGTCGAGCGTGGCCTTGCGGTGGTCTCTCCGCACTTCGCCGAGTGCTTTCGCGCAGTGTTCCAGATGCGCAAGGGCCTGCTCGGTCGATGTCCCGGCTGTGGCGAGTGCCTTCCCTGGCTGGTGCGACCGCGTCGACGCTGTTCTCGGCTTGATCTTTCTGGCGGAATCGGAAGCGTCGGGCACGACAGCGACTTCAGCGGCGAGCGATGCCGCGCTACGCATGGCCTCCACGCAGAGTTCCACCGCGCGCATGTCCTGGGAGCCGCTGGGGAGCCGACCGAGTTCGATTTCCTCGCCGAAGGTTTCGGCCAGGCGAGACGCGTGGTCAAGGGCATGTACCGTGCTGGTGAGCCGCCGCTGCTCATTCTGCGATTCAGGAGGTCCACTTACTTCTGATATGAACTCCTGCGCCTGGCGCAGGGCAGAGGCAGCTTCCCCCGCTGGCACTGTGTTCTGTCTCGCCGGGACGGAGGCGTCCTGACTCGCTGTTGACAGTGCTGTCGCCAATGATCCGCACATCGCTTCAAGCGCGCGCGCGACCGTGCGTCGCACTGCCTCGACGGTTGCGATCGGGGTCGCGAGCGCTGCCGGATCCAGGCACCTGGTCAGCGGTGAGCCTCGTTCGGGCAGGATGCGCTCGACGAACCGGGTAAAGCCATTGATCACAGGCAGCAGCACCAGGACGCCGATGACGTTGTAGGCGGTGTGATAAGCTGCAAGCAGCGTTACACCACCAATGCTGTCTGAGGCGCGGACCAGAAGGGGAATGGTCACGGGGAAGAGCACCAGCGCAATAGCCGCCGCAATCAGCTTGAACAGGATGTACGCCAAGGCCAATCGCTTGGCGGTGCTGCTCGCGCCGATTGCCGCCATGGCGGAACTGGTCGCCGTTCCGATGTTCTGCCCAATGATCAGTGCGCATGCCTGGTCTAGGCCGATGGCTCCAGCATAGTGTGCCGAGAGCGTCACCGCGATAGCCGCGGTCGACGATTGCATCACGGCGGTCATCACCAGTCCGACGACGGCCAGCGCCAGCACCCCGTACAAGCCGGCCCACCAGGTGGCGCCGAGAACGGCCGGCAAGTCCGCCGGGTGCAACCGTTCGGCTAGTCCTCCCATGCCCTGCTGCAGGGTCGTCAGCGCGAACAGCACCAGCGCGAACCCCGCAAGGGCTGCTCCCGCTGCGGATACACGGCCACCGCCCAACAGCTTGATCAATGCGCCGACGAAAATCATCGGGAGCGCCGCGGCCGTGAGGGAGACGCGAACGCCGATCAGCGCAACGAGCCAGCCGGTTCCCGTGGTTCCGACGTTCGCACCGAACACCAGGGCCAGCCCTTGTGGAAAGGTCAGCACGCCCGCGCTTACCAGACCGATGGTGGTCATCGTCGTGGCGCTGGACGATTGCACGATCAAGGTCACGATGGCGCCCCACAGCGCACCGGATAGCGGGGTCGCTGCTGCCTTGCTCAGGACTGTCCGCAATTTGGATCCGGCGAGTCCCTTGAGGCCGGCGGTCATGACGCTCATGCCAAGCAGGAACAAACCAACTCCACCGAGGACCGAGATCGCCGTCGACATGCGTGCTCTCTTCGCAGTGCACCGACAATTGAACCAATCAACCTAAAGCAGCGGCGCCCTGAAGTCAGCACGGGATGAGGATTTGTCATCCGGCCGATCCCGCGACGGCTTTTTGGTCGCACGGGTCGAACTCAGAAGGGCGCGGCACACAGGCTTGCGGCGAGTCCTTGTTCGAGACACATGCGACAATGTCGCTTACTCAATTGCACCGAGCGCTAAAAACATCTCGGGATTGTGAAGCTGCGTGCATGATTGCGCGGCAAGAGACTTTCGGGTCTGTGCTAAGTTTCGGCCGTGCATCACGCGCGGAATAGGGGCAGCACTTCGAGCCATCAGGGAGTGTTCAATGTCAGATCTCGTTGCGATCGTGTACCCATCCGAAGTCAAAGCAGAGGAAGTTCGGCAAAAAATACTCAAGCTTCAGAGCGAGTACCTGATCACGATCAGCGATGCCGTGATCGCAGTCAAAACCGGGGACGCTGTAAAGCTCAATCAGCTCGTGAACACCACCATGACCGGCGCCGCCAGTGGCAGCTTCTGGGGACTGCTCTTGGGGATGGTATTCCTGAATCCCCTTCTCGGCGTGGCGCTCGGAGCCGGCGCAGGCGCTTTGAGCGGTGCGCTGACCGATTTCGGGATCAGAGACCAGTTCATGAAGGATCTCGCGTCGAAGGTGAAATCGGGAGATGCCGTTCTGTTCCTGCTGATCAAGTCCATGACCTCAGACAAGGTTCTCAATGCGATCAAGGATGCGGGAGGGATCGTCCTGACGACCTCGCTCGATGAAAAGAAGGAGCAGCACCTTCGCGACGCGCTCGCAGCCGCAACTCAGGCCAAGGCTGCCTAGTCGCCGATCTTGTGGCGGCCTAATACGCTGCGGACTTGCGTGGGGATCAGTGCGCAACAGCATCGGTCCTTGGGCGGATCGCCAGCGATGAGGTTGGCTGCGGCGTTCGGCTCCGCGGTCGCTTCCCTTCCGCGCAACCAGGAGCCGGGAGAAAATCATGCGCAAATTGTTTCTATGGGGCCTAGCACTTGGGATTGCTTCGGTGGCGATCACGGCGACCAGCGGTCGTTCGCAGGCCGGCCTCATTGCGCCGCTGGGTCTGCGCCAGGCCGCCGACGAGCTTCGTCTCGCGGAAACTGTCCAATTCACCTGGAGGGGCCACCGCTACTGTTGGTACAGCAGGGGATGGCGCGGCGGCGGTTGGTATCGGTGTGGTTTTGGTTCAAGGCGCGGCATGGGTTGGGGTGGTCCGGCGGGATGGCACGGATGGCGACGGCCAGGCCACCGCCCGGTCACTCGGCCTCCGAGACCTGGGCGGCCAGGAATCGAGCGTCCGCAACCACTCCCGCAACCGCTTCCCGGCAGGAGCTGATGGCTGCTTTGTCTATCGTTCGCCGGCCGCGACGTGGCCGCACGCCAGTCGGAGCCCCGCCATGTCCTTGAAGGAGCCGCAAACACGCGCGGGCCAAGTGCGCGATACCGTGCTGGTCGATCTCGCGCTGGAGAGCAGTGGATCGTACCGCGCTTTTACCTGGGGGGGTGCTCGATCGGCTCATGGATGAGCCGTGGTTGCGCAGCGAGGCAATATCGGGCACCTGACGACGACCAACGTTCATACTGGCCGTGGGCGTGTGTAACAAGACATCGGGCCTTGCAGGGCTCGACCGTTTAGTTCGGATTACAAAGGGGATTGTCAGCCGTTCTCGACCAGAAACTCCACGCGCTCGGCGGCGAAGCGCGAGCGCTTGGTCACCAGCGGCTGGTCCAGTATGTCGACGTCGGTGGCGTCGACCACCAGCACCGGCCGTCCCAGCGGCAGGTCGAGTCGCGCGGCGTCGGTCGCATCGACGATCGCCGCGGTGATCCGGGTCGAGGCGCGGTGGTAGTCCTTGACGCCGTAATGCCCGAGCAGCTTCGTCATCGAGCGGACGTTGGCGAACACGCTGCCGGCATCGGGAAACCGCTCGGCCGACAGCCAGGTGGTGGAGACGCAGATCGGCGTCCGGTCGGCGAGCCGCACCGCTTCGATCCGGATCAGCGGCGCACCGATCTTCAGGCCGAGCTCGCGCGCAAGCTCGCGATTGGCGGTGTCGCTGCTCGCATCGATCAGCTGGCCGCGCGGCTCGTGACCGCCGGCGCCGACGATCTCGGAGAACCGCGTGCGTGAGCGCAAGGGATAGGCGAGGCGCTGGGCTTCGACATAGGTGCCGCTGCCGCGCTCCGCGCGCACCAGGCCGCGCTCGGCCAATGCGGCGAGTGCCCGCCGCACGGTGTGCCGGTTGACCCGGTACGTCTCGGCGATCTCCATCTCGCCGGGCAGCTTTTCGCCGGCGGCGAAGCGGCCGTCAGCGATGCCGCGCTCGATGCCGTCGGCGACCTGCCGCCACAAGGCGACGCCGGAACTTTCCTGCATGCTCATGGCGCGGTGATACCAGAAATCTTTGGTTTGTCACGAAACAGTCATGGCGCTCCGCTATCAAGTTGTCTAGTATCATAGACAACTTGATGCAGGCAAGGTTGCCCAAAGGTTTGCCCATGAGTTCGACCATGAGTTCGACCGGACCAAACAGCAAACAGGCCCAGCGCAAGGCCGCGATGACGGTGCTGGCGCACGCCGCCGCTACGGACATCGCAGGCAGGCTGGCCGCGATCGCGGTGCCCGCGCATGAGAACCTGCGCGAGCCGGAAAACGGCCTTGTGATGCTGCGCGGGCGGATCGGCGGCGACGGTGCGCCATTCAATCTCGGCGAGGCGACGGTGTCGCGCGCGGCGGTGCGGCTTGCGACCGGCGAGGTCGGCTTCGGCTACACGCTCGGCCGCGACGCGCGGAAGGCGCAGATGATCGCGCTGTGCGACGCCATGGTGCAGTCGGCGGAGTTGTCCGGCGAGGTGGAGGCCAAGGTGATCGCGCCGCTGCGCGTCGCCATGAACGCCGAACGCGGCCGCAAGGCAGCGGAAACCGCGGCGACGCGGGTCGATTTCTACACGATGGTGCGCGGTGAGGGATGATGCAATGACGACGATTGCCGAAATGCCCGCGGGCTTTGCCGACAAGGTGCTGTCGGCGCAGTCGGCTTTCCGTTCCGTGATGGATGCGATGGCGCGCCCGGGCAGCGTGCAGCGCGTCGCCGCGAGCGTCGGAACGCCCGCCGGCATGATGCGCGGCTCGGCCGCGATCGCGCTGACGCTGTTCGATCACGACACGCCGATCTGGCTTGACGCTGCGATGTCGGCGACGCCGGACGTCGCCCGCTGGCTGAAGTTTCACGCCAGCGCGCCGGTGGTGGCCGATTCCTCGATCGCGAGCTTCGCTTTGATCGGCGATGCCGCGAGCCTGCCGGCGCTCGATCGCTTCGCATTCGGCAGCAGCGAATATCCTGACCGGTCGACCACGCTGATCCTGCAGGTCGACAGCCTGTCGCAGGGGCCGGCCTTCGAGCTGAAAGGGCCCGGTATCGACGGGAGCGCCGTGCTGCAGGCGATGCTCAAGCCGCGCGACCTGTTCCAGCGGCTTGCGATCAACGAAGCCCTGTTCCCGCGCGGCATCGATGTCGTGCTGGTCCATGACGATGCCATTGTGGCGATCCCGCGCACCACGCGGCTGATCGCAAGCGGAGTGTGAGCGATGTATGTAGCCGTCAAGGGAGGCGAGCGCGCCATCGAGAACGCCCATCGTCTGCTCGCGCATGAGCGGCGCGGCGACCGCGAGGTGCCCGAGGTGACGCTGGCACAGATTTCCGAGCAACTCGCGCTCGGCGTCGATCGCGTGATGACCGAAGGTTCGCTCTACGACCGCGAGCTCGCGGCGCTCGCGATCAAGCAGGCGCGCGGCGACATGATCGAGGCGATCTTCCTGGTCCGCGCCTTCCGTGCCACGCTGCCGCGCTTTGGCGCCACCGAGCCGGTCAACACCGGCGAGATGCAGGTGCGGCGGCGGATCTCCTCGACCTTCAAGGACGTTCCGGGCGGCCAGATCCTGGGGCCGACCTTCGACTACACCCATCGCCTGCTCGATCCGCAGCTCGCTGAAGGCTTTGTGCCGGAGCAGCCGGCGACCGCGGAGGCCTCGCAGGCCGCCACGCCGCGGGTGACCGACATTCTCGGCCGTGACGGTCTGATCGAATCCTCGCCGCAGGCAGATAGCAACACGCCGGTCGGCGACCTCACGCGCGAGCCGCTGAGCTTTCCGGCCGACCGCGATTTGCGGCTGCAGAATCTGGCGCGCGGCGATGAGGGCTTCCTGCTCGCGCTCGGCTACTCGACGCAGCGCGGCTACGGCCGCAATCACCCCTTCGCCGGCGAGATCCGCTTCGGCGAGGTCGAGGTCGAGTTCTTCGCCGAGGACGCGGGCTTTGCCGTGCCGCTGGGCTCGATCGAATTGACCGAGTGCCAGATGGTCAACCAGTTCAAGGGCTCGACGACCGAGGCGCCGTGCTTCACCCGCGGCTATGGCCTCGCCTTCGGGCAGAGCGAGCGCAAGACCATGTCGATGGCGCTGGTCGATCGCGCGCTGCGTGCGCGCGAGCTCGGCGAGGAGGCGGCGGCGCCGGCGCAGGACGAGGAGTTCGTGATGTCGCACTCCGACAATGTCCAGTCGACCGGCTTTGTCGAGCATCTCAAGCTGCCGCACTATGTCGACTTCCAGTCCGAGCTCGGCCTGTTGCGCAAGCTGCGGCAGGAGTTCGCGGAAGCCAACGAGGCCGTGGAAATGCAGGAGGCCGCGGAATGAACGCGCCGACGTACAATTTCGCCTATCTCGACGAGCAGACCAAGCGGATGATCCGCCGCGCGATCCTCAAGGCGATCGCGATCCCCGGCTATCAGGTGCCGTTTGCGAGCCGCGAGATGCCGATGCCCTATGGCTGGGGCACCGGCGGCGTGCAGGTGACCGCCGCGATCCTCGGTCCCGACGACGTGCTGAAGGTGATCGACCAGGGCTCGGACGACACCACCAACGCGATCTCGATCCGCAAATTCTTCGGCAAGACCGCGGGTGTCGTGACCACGACCTCGACCACGGACGCGACCGTGATCCAGACCCGGCACCGCATTCCCGAGGCGTCGCTGCATGCCGGACAGGTGCTGGTCTATCAGGTGCCGATCCCCGAGCCGCTGCGCTTCCTCGAGCCGCGCGAGACCGAGACGCGGCGCATGCACGCGCTCGCCGAATACGGGCTGATGCACGTCAAGCTCTACGAGGACATCGCGCGCTTCGGCCATATCGCGACCGCCTACGCCTATCCGGTGAAGGTGAACGCACGCTACGTAATGGACCCGTCGCCGACGCCGAAATTCGACAATCCGAAGATGGACAATTGCGCGGCGCTGCAACTGTTCGGCGCCGGCCGCGAGAAGCGCATCTACGCGATCCCGCCCTACACCACCGTGGTGTCGCTGGACTTCGAGGATCACCCGTTCACGCGCTACCGCTTCAACGCGCCCTGCGCGCTGTGCGGCGCCGACAATTCCTATCTCGACGAGATCATCACCGACGACAAGGGCGGGCGGATGTTCGTCTGCTCCGACACGGACTTCTGCGAGCAGCGCCAGGCCGCCGGCCATCACGGCACCGAGAGCGCAGCGCCGCACAAGGAGAAGGCGCATGTCTGAGCTCTCGAGCCTCGACAACGACGAGCCGTTGCTGGTGGCCGAGGGGCTTGCCAAGAATTACGGCCGGCTTGCCGCCTGCCGCGACGTCTCGTTCGCGCTCTATCCCGGCGAGGTGCTGGCGATCGTCGGCGAGTCCGGCTCGGGCAAGTCGACGCTGCTGCAGCTGCTCTCGGCGCAGCTCGCGCCGAGCGCGGGCCGGGTGTGCTACCGGATGCGCGACGGCGTGCTGCGCGATCTCGCTGAACTCGGCGAGGCCGAGCGGCGCTTCCTGTTCCGCACCGACTGGGGCTTCGTGCACCAGGACCCGGCGCAGGGGCTGCGCATGGGCGTCTCGGCCGGCGCCAATGTCGGCGAGCGGCTGATGGCGGTCGGCTGGAATCATTACGGCCGCATCCGCGACACCGCGTCGACCTGGCTGGAGCGGGTCGAGATCGATACCGGCCGCATCGACGACGCGCCGAAGACCTATTCCGGCGGCATGCGGCAGCGGCTGCAGATCGCCCGCAACCTCGTCACCGAGCCGCGGCTGGTGTTCATGGACGAGCCGACCGGCGGCCTCGACGTCTCGGTGCAGGCGCGTTTGCTCGACCTGATGCGCAACCTCGTCAGCGAGCTCGGGCTCGCCGCGATCGTCGTGACCCACGATCTCGCCGTGGCGCGGTTGCTTTCGCATCGCGTGATGGTGATGAAGGGCGGCCGCGTCATCGAGACCGGCCTCACCGACCAGGTGCTCGACGATCCGCGTGAGCCCTATACGCAGCTGCTCGTTTCCTCGATTCTTCCGCCATGAGCGTGCCAATGACCGCGATGATCGAACTTGCCAACGCCGAGAAGACCTTCACCATGCATCTGCAGGGCGGCGTCGAACTGCCCGTGGTGCGCGGCGTCTCGTTCCACGCCGATCCGGGTGAGTGCGTGGTGCTGTCGGGCCCGTCGGGCGCCGGCAAATCCTCCATCCTGAAGATGATCTTCGGCAACTATCGCTGCGACAGCGGCCGGATCGGCATCCGCCATCACGGCATGGTTGTCGACCTTGCCACCGCCGAGCCGCGCCAGGTGCTGAGCATCCGCCGCTCGACCATCGGCTATGTCAGCCAGTTCCTGCGCGCCGTGCCGCGGGTGGCGACGATCGACGTCGTCGCCGAGCCTTTGATCGTCAACGGCGTGGCGCGCGAGGAGGCCCGCGCGCGCGCCGGCCAGCTGCTGCGCCGGCTCAACATTCCGGAGCGGCTGTGGACCTTGCCGCCCTCGACCTTCTCCGGCGGCGAGCAGCAGCGCGTCAACATCGCGCGCGGCTTCATCTCGGACCTGCCGATCCTGCTGCTGGACGAGCCGACCGCTTCGCTCGATGCGGCGAATCGCGCCGTGGTGGTCGAGCTGATCGCGGAGAAGAAAACCAAGGGCGTCGCGATGGTCGCCATTGTCCATGACGACGAAATCCGTCATCTGATTGCCGACCGCATCGTCGATGTGACCTCGTTCGCGGCTGCTGCCTGAAGGACCGTTTGAAATGACCGCCAAGCAAGACACTATCATCGGCAACGCCCGGCTGGTCCTCGCCGATCGCGTGATCGAGCAGGGCTGGGTCGCGATTGCTGATGGCAAGATCGCCGAGTTCGACGAGGGCAGGGCGCCCGAGGCCGCCGAGGATGCCGGCGGCGATCTCCTGATGCCCGGGCTGATCGAGCTGCACACCGACCATCTCGAGATGCACTATGTGCCGCGGCCGAAGGTGTTCTGGAATCCGGTCGCGGCCGTGATCTCCTATGACGGGCAGCTCGCGACCTCAGGCATCACCACGGTGCTGGATTCGCTGCGGGTCTGGCGCGAGGACGGCGCCGAGGATGTCGACGGCCGCGCCGGCGTGCTGGCGGCGGCGATCGCGGCGGCGCGCGAGGAGAATCTGCTGCGCGCCGATCACTTCCTACATCTGCGCTGCGAGGTCCCGATGCCGGACGTGGTCGCCGAGGCCAAGGAGCTGATCGACCGGCCGGACGTGCGGCTGATGTCGCTGATGGACCACACGCCGGGCCAGCGCCAGTTCCGCGACGAGGTCAAGCTGCGCGACTACTATCGCGGCAAGGGCGGCGGCATGACCGACGCCCAGCTCGACGTGCTGTTCGCACGGCGCTTCGCCTATCAGAAGGAATATGCGGTGGCGAACACCCGCGCGATCGTCGCGCTGGCGCATGAATACCGGATCCCGCTGGCGAGCCATGACGACACCACGGATGAGAACGTGGTCGACGCCGTCAACGACAAGGTCGCGGTGGCAGAGTTCCCGACCACGATGGAAGCCGCGCGAGGCTTGCACGCCGCCGGCATCGACATCTTGATGGGCGCGCCGAATGTGGTGCGCGGCGGCTCGCACTCCGGCAACATCGCGGCCGTCGATCTCGCCAATGAGGGCATGCTCGATATCCTGTCGTCGGACTACATCCCGTCCAGCCTTTTGATGGCGGCGCTGCAGCTGCCGCGGCATGTGCCGGCGATCGATCTCGCTTCCGCCGTGCGCACCGTGACCAAGACGCCGGCCGAAGCGGTCGGGCTCACCGACCGCGGCGAGATCGCGGTCGGCCGGCGCGCCGACCTGATCCGCGTGCACGTTGCGCGCGATCTGCCTGTCGTGCGCAGCGTCTGGCGCGAGGGAGGGAGGGTCGCATGACCGATGCATCCGTCGTCGCCGATCGGCGCGCCGGAATCGGTCCCGGCCGGCTGATCCTGGTGGTCGGCCCGAGCGGCGCCGGCAAGGATACGCTGCTGGGGTTCGCCAAGGCGGCCTGTGGCGATGATCGCGATGTCGTGTTTCCCCGTCGACTGATCACCCGCCAGGCCTCGGCGTCGGAGGACAATGAGGAGGTCAGCGCGGAGAGCTTCCAGCGCGCGGTAGCCGCCGGCGACTACGCCATGCACTGGGAAGCGCACGGCCATCGCTACGCGCTGTCGCGGTCGATCAACGACGATATCGGCGCCGGGCGCACCGTGATCGCGAACGTCTCGCGTACCGTGATCGCCGCGGCGCGCCGCAACTATGCCAATGCTGTCGTGGTGCTGGTCACGGCGCCGCCAGATGTGCTGGCCGCGCGGCTCGCGATGCGGGCGCGCAGCAGCGACGGCCTTCTCGAGCGGCGGCTGGCCCGCACCGTCGACGAGAGCACGTCGACGCCCGATTTCACCATCGTCAATTCCGGCACCGCCGACTATCATGCGCGACAGCTTGTCCGCATCATCAAGGGCGAACGCTGGGACGACTAGCAACCATAGGAGAACGGCACGAATGTCGGTGGTCGAAACGGTCGAGCAGCTTGAGGCGATCTACGGCTTCCCGAACGACGCGTCGACCGTGAAGGTCGCCGATCACGTGACGCCGCTCTATCGTGTGCTCATCGAGAAATCGCCGTTCGTGTCGCTTGCGACCGCAGGCCCCGAAGGGCTCGATTGCTCGCCGCGCGGCGACCTGCCGGGCTTCGTGCGCATCCATGATGCGAAGACGCTGATGATGCCGGATCGCCGCGGCAACAATCGCTGCGATTCGCTGCGCAACATCGTTCGCGATCCCCGCGTCGGCTTGCTGTTCCTGATTCCGGGCTCAGGCAGCACGCTGCGCGTCAACGGCCGCGCCTATGTCACGGCCGAGCCGGAGCTGCTCGCCTCCTTCATGATCGAGGGCAAGGCACCGCGCACGGTGATCGTAATGCATGTGGAGGAGATCTATTTCCAGTGTGCGCGCGCGATTGTGCGCTCCGATCTCTGGAATCCGGACGAGCGGGTCGATCCGAAGGTCTTGCCGACGCCGGGCCAGATCCTCGCCGAGATGAGCGAGCACACGGTCGGCGGCGAAGAATACGATCGGGAATGGCCGGAGCGCGCGCGACAGACGATGTGGTGATGCGCCCGGACGGCTGGGAAGCATGATCCGGAAAAGTGCGAAGCGGTTTTCCCTGCGACAAACGCGAAGCGTTTGCGCGGAGATCATGCTCAAACAAAAGCGCTTATAGCGCGCTGACGATTGAACCCATCGCGCTTTAGGCCTCGGCGCGGTCTTCCCAGTCCTCCCAGGTCACGTCAGCATTGATCTCGAGGTAGCGCGCAACGGCAACGCCGATGGTGGGGAAGAAGTTATTCTCGCCGAGTTGCGCCAGCAGGCCGAATTTCTTCAGCTTGTCCTTGACGGGGTCCTTGAGCTCGGCAAAGCACAGCTCGATCTTCTGTGCGTGCAACGCCTCGTCCAACTCGGCGAGAATATCGCCCGCGGTCACGTCCACGCTGGTGACGGGCTCGGCCGTGACCACCAACCAGCGCACCGCCGTCGGGGATTTTGCCACGGCGTCCAGCGCGCGTTCCTTGAAGAACTCGGCATTGGCAAAGAACAGCGGCGCATCCCACCGGAACAGCACCAGGCCAGGGATCTGGCGTGCGTCCGGATATCGCGTGATGTCGTGATAGCCCTTCACGCCGGAGGCGCGGCCCAGCACGGCGGAATGCGGCCGCCAGCCGTCCCACAGGAATTCGACGATGGCGAGCACGATGGCGAGGCCTATTCCGGGAATCACCCCCAGCACGGCCACGCCGACGAAGCAGACCATCGATAGCCAGAACTCCCACTGCTGAATGCGGTAGATTCGCCTGAGGTCGCCGATCTCAAACAGGCCGAGCGCAGCGGCGATGACGACGGCCGCCAATGCTGCGTTGGGCAAGTGCTGCAGCAAATTCGGCGCTATCAGCAGCAGGAAGGCGATGGCCAGCGCGCCGATGACGCTGGTCAATTGCGTGCGCGCTCCGGCAGCTTCCGCAACGGGCGTTCGCGATCCGCTGCTGCTGATCGGAAAACCCTGAAAGAAGCCGGCCGCCAGATTGGCCGCGCCGAGCCCCACCATCTCCTGGTTGGGATCAACGCGATCGCCCAATCGTCCTGCATAGGCGCGCGACAGGACGCTGGTATCGGCGAACGACACCAGCGCGACGGCGCAGCCGCCGATCAGCACCTGCACGATGTCGCCATAGCCGATCCGGGGAATGGCAAATCCCGGCAAGCCCTGGGGAAGCGAACCCAGGACCGTCACGCCGAAGCGGGCCCCGAGATCGAGAACCCCGGTGACGACCGTCGCGGCGACGACGGCAATGAGAATGCCGGGCAACCGCTTGTTCCGGGCTAGCAGCAGGATCACCGCCAGCGTCGCAAGGCCGATCCCGAGGGTCGCCCAATTCGTCTTTCCGTCGACGATTGCTCCGATGACCGCCCAGAGGCTGCGCAGAGGTCCATCGCCTTCAATGGAAAAGCCGAACAGCTTTGGCAGCTGGCTGATCAGCACGGTCAGGGCAATGCCGTTCATGTAGCCGTAGCGGATCGGCTTGGAGAGAAGCTCGGTCAGGAATCCCAGCCGCGCGATACCCGCGACGATGCATATCGTCCCGGAGACGACCGCCATCATGGCGGCCAAGGTTGCCGCACGCATCGGATCGCCGCCAGACAGCGGAGCGACGACGCCGAGGATGATGGCCGCAAGCGCCGAGTCCGGCCCAAGGACAAGGATGCGGCTCGGCCCGAACAGCGCGTAGACGAGCAGCGGGATGATCGTCGCATAGAGCCCGTAGATGCCGGGCAGGCCGGACGCCTCCGCATAGGCGATGCCGACCGGGACCAGCATGGTCGCGAGCACCAGCCCGGCGACGATGTCGTGTGGGAGCCACGCCGCTTGATATCGACGCAGCGTGCTGAGACCCGGCAGCCAGCCGGTCCAATGCTTCATCGCCGGTCACTCCCAACGTCGTTGGGGCCGCAGGCGCTTGACGTGAACCGCTCTACCCCTTCAACCGCTCTACCCCTTCGCCTGCTCATCAAACGCCTTCAGCGACACCGCTGCAATCTCGCGCAGCGCGTTGCGGTCGGCGCCCGAGGAAGCCATCACGCACATGCCTGATGTCACCGCGGAGAGATAGCGGGCAAGGGTGGCCGGATCGGCGCTTTCGCCCAGGTCGCGTTCGGCCTTCGCGCGGACAAAACGCTCGTGCAATTGGTCCTCCGTTCGGGTGCGGCGCGCTGCCAGTTCAAATGGAACATTCTCCGAGCCGGTGCCGCAGGCAAGGCCGCCCTGCACCAGCAGGCAGCCGGGCGGGTTGGCGGGATCGGTCTGGGCGTCCGCGTGCTCCATCAGAAATCGTTCGGCCACCTCTCGGGCGGTGGCGGCGCCCAAAACCTTTTCCATCCAGGCGTCGCGCTTCTCGGTGTAGCGGTCGAGCGCGGCCTTCAGCAGACCCTCCTTGCTGCCAAAGGCGGCGTAGAGGCTCGGCGGATTGATATTCATCGCCTCGGTGAGCTGGGCGATCGTCGCGCCCTCGTAACCGTGGCGCCAGAACACGTCCATGGCCTGGTCCAAAGCGGCGTCCGCGTCGAAAGCGCGGGGGCGTCCCATTCCCATTTTTCGTTGCTCCGTAAGCCGGGTGCCGTTTCTATGACGGATTGTCCCTGGCTTATCCTCTTGTTGCACGTGATGTTTTTCCGCGACTTCCCATTTCCCCATGAATGAGATAAGAAATTCATAGTGCTTGATACATAAGTATCTTGCGAACCGGCGTCCAGCTCCACATCTGTAGCGAACACTACAGATATCTGGAGCGCGTGAATGCCCTCGTCAATCCAAAATCCCCGTTCCGGCCGCTTCCGACGTGTCGTCGGCGGTATCGTGATCCTTGGCGCCCTCGCGGTGGCCGGTTCGATCGCGACCGGCCACTATTTCCATGCCGCACAGGCGACCGCGACTGCCGCGGCCCCCGAGCCGGCGGTCCCGGTCACCGTTGCCGTGATCCAGCCGCGGCCGACCACGCTGTTCGATGACTTCTCGGGCCGGCTCGAAGCCGTCGACCGGGTTCAGCTCCGGCCGCGGGTGGCGGGCGCGATCCTTTCGACCAACTTCACCGAGGGCGCGCTGGTGAAGTCCGGCGACATCCTGTTCAAGATCGACCCCGCGCCCTACGCCGCCGAGGTCGATCGCGCCCAGGCGCAGCTCGAGGCCGCCAAGGCCCGCGTCGTGTTCACCACGAGCGAAGTCGAGCGCGGCGCGCAGCTGGTTGGCAACAACATCGTGACCAGGCGCGATTTCGACCAGCGCGACAACGCCAACCGCGAGGCAGTCGCTAACGTCAAGGCCGCCGAGGCCGCGCTGCAGACGGCCAAACTCAATCTCGACTACACCGAGGTGCGGGCGCCGGTCGACGGCCGGGTCGGCAGGATCGAGGTCACCGTCGGCAATCTCGTCGCCGCCGGCACCTCGTCACCGGTCCTGACCTCGCTGGTCTCGGTCAATCCGATCTATGCGAGCTTCGATGCCGATGAGGAAGTGGTGCTGCGCGCGCTGAACTCGATCGCGGATGCCTCCGGCAAGCGCGGCAATCTCGACCAGATTCCGGTCGACATGGTGACGTCGGGCGGCCTCAGCGCCAAGGGGCACATCCAGCTCATCGACAACCAGGTCAACGGGCAGAGCGGCACCATCCGAGTCCGCGCCGTGTTCAAGAACGATGACGGCCGATTGATCCCGGGACAGTTCGCCCGTGTGCGCATGGGCCAGCCCAAGCAGCAGACGCTGGTGCTGATCGACGAGCGCGCCGTCGGCACCGACCAGGACAAGAAGTTCGTGATGCTTGTCGGCGACGACAGCCGCGCCGTCTATCGTTCCATCACGCTTGGCGGCTCGGTCGATGGCCTGCGGATCGTCACCGCCGGCCTGAAATCCGGCGACCGCATCGTCGTCAACGGCCTGCAGCGCGTGCGTCCCGGCGCACTCCTGAAGATGGAAGTCGCCGAAATGGGCGCGCGCGGCATGCAGCAGGCATCCACTGAAACCAACCAGCACGTCGTGCAGCGCTAGGCGCTGCACGCGGGGGCGGAGCCATGAATCTCTCAAAATTCTTTATCGACCGGCCGATCTTCGCCGGCGTGCTTTCGATCCTGATCTTCCTGGCCGGGCTGATCTCGCTGCTGGCGATGCCGATCTCGGAATATCCCGACGTGGTGCCGCCGTCGGTCGTGGTGCGCGCGACCTATCCCGGCGCCAATCCGAAGGTGATCGCCGAGACGGTCGCGACCCCGATCGAGGAGCAGATCAACGGCGTCGAAGGCATGCTCTACATGTCGAGCCAGGCGACCACCGACGGCGCGATGACGCTGACGGTGACGTTCCGGCTCGGCACCGACCCCGACAAGGCGACCCAACTGGTGCAGAATCGCGTGCAGCAGGCCGAGCCGCGCCTGCCGGCTGTGGTGCGCCAGCTCGGTATCATCACCAAGAAGAGCTCGCCCGACCTCACCATGGTCGTGCATCTGCTGTCGCCGAACAACCGCTATGACATGACGTATCTGCGCAACTACGCGGTACTCAACGTCAAGGACCGGCTGGCGCGGATCGACGGCGTCGGCGACGTCCAGCTCTATGGCGCCGGCGACTATTCGATGCGGGTCTGGGTCGATCCGCAGAAAGCCGCCGAGCATTCGCTGACCGCGAGCGACGTCGTACGCGCGATCCAGGCCCAGAACGTCGAGGCTGCCGCCGGCGTGGTCGGCTCCTCGCCCAGCGTCAAGGGCATCGACCTCCAGCTCTCCGTCAACGCCGAGGGACGGCTCTCGACCGAGGAGCAGTTCGGCGACATCGTGGTGAAGACGGGTTCGGCAGGCGAGGTGGTGCGGCTGCGCGACGTCGCGCGGGTCGAGCTCGGCGCCTCCGAATACGGCCTGCGCTCGCTGCTTGACAACAAGCAGGCGGTCGCGATCCCGATCTTCCAGGCGCCGGGGTCGAATGCGCTGGAGATCTCCGACCATGTCCGCGCCACGATGGCCGAGATCAAGAAGAACATGCCGGAAGGCGTGTCCTACCAGATCGTCTACGATCCGACGCAGTTCGTGCGTTCGTCGATCGAGGCTGTCATCCACACGCTGCTCGAGGCGGTCGCGCTCGTCGTGCTGGTCGTGATCCTGTTCCTGCAGACCTGGCGCGCCTCGATCATCCCGCTGATCGCGGTCCCGGTGTCGATCGTCGGCACCTTCGCGGTGATGCATGTGTTCGGCTTCTCGATCAACGCGCTCAGCCTGTTCGGCCTGGTGCTCGCGATCGGCATCGTGGTCGACGATGCCATCGTCGTGGTCGAGAACGTCGAGCGCAACATCGAGTCCGGCCTGTCGCCGCGCGATGCCACCAATCAGGCGATGCGCGAAGTGTCCGGCCCGATCATCGCGATCGCGCTGGTCCTGATCGCGGTGTTCGTGCCGCTCGCCTTCATCTCCGGCCTCACCGGACAGTTCTACAAGCAGTTCGCGCTGACCATCGCGATCTCGACCGTAATCTCCGCGATCAATTCGCTGACGTTGTCGCCGGCGCTCTCGGCGCTGCTCTTGAAGGGGCATCATGAGCCCAAGGACTGGCTGACCCGGATCATGGAAAGGTCGCTCGGTTGGTTCTTCCGCGGCTTCAACAAGGTCTTCACCAAGTCCTCCGAGAACTACGGCCGCACCGTTACCAAGGTGATCTACGGCAAGGCCGCGGTGATCGGCCTCTATGTGCTGCTGATCGGCCTGACCGGCGTGCTGTTCAAGCAGGTGCCGAGCGGCTTCGTGCCGGGCCAGGACAAGCAGTATCTGGTCGGCTTTGCCCGCCTGCCCGATGGCGCGACGCTCGACCGCACCGAGGAAGTGATCCGCAAGATGAGCGACATCGCGCTGACCCAGCCCGGCGTCGAAAGCTCGGTGGCGTTCCCCGGCCTGTCGATCTCCGGCTTCACCAACTCCTCCAACGCCGGCATCGTGTTCTCGACCTTGAAGCCATTCGACGAGCGAAAGGATCCCTCGCTCAGCGGTCCGGCGATCGCGGCGGCGCTTAACAAGAAATATGCCGGCATCCAGGATGCCTTCATCGCCATGTTCCCGCCGCCGCCGGTCAACGGCCTCGGCACCATCGGCGGCTTCAAGCTGCAGATCGAGGACCGCGCCGGCCTCGGCTATGAAGCGCTGAACGACGCGACCAAGGCGTTCATGGCGGCGATGCAGAAGGCGCCGGAGATTGCCGGCGTGTTCTCGAGCTTCCAGGTCAACGTGCCGCAGCTGTTCGCCGATATCGACCGTACCAAGGCGTTGCAACTCGGCGTGCCCGTCACGGAGGTCTTCAACACGCTGCAGATCTATCTCGGCTCCTACTATGTGAACGACTTCAACAAATTCGGCCGCACCTACTCGGTCTATGTGCAGGCCGACGCGCCGTTCCGCGCGCGTGCCGACGACATCAGGCAGTTGAAGGTGCGCTCGTCGTCGGGCGACATGGTGCCGCTGTCGGCGTTGCTGAAGGTCCGCCAGAGCGCGGGTCCGGAACGCGCGATCCGCTACAACGGCTTCCTGTCGTCGGACATCAACGCGGCTGCCGCGCCGGGCTATTCCTCCGGCCAGGCCCAGGAGGCGGCGACGCGGATCGCGGCCGAAGTGCTGCCGCCCGGATTCGCTTTCGAATGGACCGACCTGACCTATCAGGAGTTCATCGCCGGCAACTCCGGAATCTGGGTGTTTCCGCTGGCGATCCTCCTGGTGTTCCTGGTGCTCGCCGCGCTCTATGAGAGCCTGGCGCTGCCGCTCTCGATCATCATGATCGTGCCGATGGGGCTCTTGGCCGCGATGTTCGGGGTCTGGCTGTCGAAGGGCGACAACAACGTCTTCACCCAGATCGGCCTGATCGTGCTGGTCGGATTGTCGGCCAAGAACGCCATCCTGATCGTCGAATTCGCGCGCGAGCTCGAATTCGCCGGGCGGTCACCGATCCGTGCCGCGATCGAGGCGAGTCGCTTAAGGCTGCGACCGATCCTGATGACGTCGATGGCCTTCATCATGGGCGTGCTGCCGCTCGTGCTGTCGACCGGCGCGGGCTCGGAGATGCGGCGCGCGATGGGGGTTGCGGTGTTCTCCGGCATGATCGGCGTCACGGTGTTCGGCCTGTTCCTGACGCCGGTGTTCTACGTGCTGCTGCGCAGCCTCACCGGGATGAAGCCGCTGACGCAGCACGGCGAGACGACCATCCCTGGAAAAGCACACGCGGCATGATGCCGCGTGTGCAGAGCGTTTTCGAGCGAAGTGGATACCGGTTCGCGTGAAGAAAACGCGGCAAGACAAAAAAACGAGAGCTTCAGCTTTGATTCAATCAAAACTGAAGCTCTCGTTCGTGTCAGCTTCGAACGGAATCAGGCTGCGATATCCAGCAGCAATTGTGATGAACCGCGGACCAGCACCTTGCGGCCCGCGGGCGTCAGCTCAAACGAATCGCCGCGCACGGCGACATAGCCGAGCGTGATCAGGCTTTCGACGGCGAACCTGTTCAGCCGTGAAGGGTTTGCTGCGGGAGCCCGCAACGCTTTCAGCGCATCCCACTGATCGGGTCTGAGTTCGAATTCTTCGCTCATCGGTCCAGGCACTCCAGAAGTTCTTGGCGTGCGAGATACAGAGCGCAGATGAATTTCGTGCGACCACAACGAGTCAGGATTTCGATTTATGTGGACGCGTCGTCACATCGCCGTGTCATTGGAATACTTCAATTTTTTCGAATCATTGCGGCGCAATAACGCGTGATTTCGTCACAGTGATTAATCCCAAATTGTCACACAGGTTAATCGTCTCGATTAACCGCGCCGCACACTTGCGCCGCCATCGACCGGCAACGTGACGCCGGTCACGAAGTTTGCTTCATCGGAGGCGAGAAACAGCGCGGCATTGGCGACGTCCCAGCCGGTGCCCATCTTGTGACGCAGCGGCACCTTGCTGTCGCGCTCGGCCTCGACCTCGGCGCGGCTCTTCTTGAATTCGCGGGCGCGGGTGTCCACCGCCATCGGCGTGTTCATCAATCCCGGCAGGATCACGTTTGCGCGAATGCCATATTGCGCATTCTGGTAGGCGAGCTGTTCGGTGAAGGCGATCATCGCCGACTTGGTCGCCTTGTAGGCGACGTAGGGATAGGTCGTGATCGCGGCCATCGACGAGATGTTGATGATCGAGCCGCGCTGCTGCGCGCGCATGATCGGGATCGCATGCTTGGCGGCGAGGATGCAGCTCTTCAGATTGATCGCCACGCAGCGGTCGAACGCCTCCTCGGTGATATCAAGCAGTTCGGCATCGCCGCCGGAGAGGCTGACGCCGACATTGTTGTGCAGGATGTCGACACTGCCCCAGCGGCCATGTGCGTCCGCCACCATCGCCTTGATGTCAGCATTTTTGGTGACGTCGGCCTTGAAGGCGACTGAAGTCCCGCCCTTGGCCGCGATCAGGTCGACCGTCTCCTGCGCCGAAGCCAGATTGTAATCGACGCACAGCACCCTGGCGCCTTCGCGCGCGAAGGTCAGCGCGGTGGCGCGGCCGTTGCCGATGCCCTCGCCGGGGCTTTGGCCTGCACCGACGACGATGGCGACGCGATCTTGCAGGCGCATCTCACTTCACTCCCTGTAGCGGGTACTGCTGCAGTACCTCCTTGTAGTAAGGTTCGTTGTCGATCTGCATGGTGGCGAGCACCCGCACCACGGCGCAGTAGAATGCGATCGTCAGCACGAGATCGGTCATGTGCTCGTCGGAGAGATGTTGCTTGATCTCGGCGAAGGTCGCCTCCGACATCGCGAGCTCGCGCACCATCTCGCGGGCGCCCTTGAGGATCGCCTTTGCCAGCGGCTCGAGCTTCGACGGCTGGCCACTGGTCTCCGCGATCAGGCCCTTTATATCCTCGTCAGTGACGCCAAACTCCTTGCCGATCTTCACATGGTGGGTGAATTCGTATTCCGACTGCTCGAGCCAGCCGACCTGCAGGATCGCGAGTTCGCGTAAGCGCGGATCGAGCTTGCTCTTGAAGCGGATATAGCCGCCGACGCCGTTGAAGGCGCGCGCCATGTCCGGCGAGTTCACCAGCAGCTTGTGCAGATTGGTGTTGCGCTTGAGCATGTCACGATATTCGGGGGCGACCTGATCGGCTTCGAGATAGGGCAGGCGGGCCATTGTTGTTGTCCTTGTTTCGGCGGCTTGCGGAAGAGGCGGCTGTCGTTTCAGCCGTAGAGGGCTTTGTGCTCGCTTTCGTAGTTGGCGTAGGAGTCCTTCATGCTGGCGCCGTTGAGCAGCATCGTTGCGACCACCGCGTTGTCGGCATCGAACACGGTCGAGCGCACCCACATGCTCTCGGTGCGCTTGCTGCCGGAAAGCGCCACGACCTCGCGCTCGACCCAATAGGTCTCGCCGGGGAAGAGCGGCCCGCGCAGAAGACGGATCTCCTGGTCGGCGAACAGCCCGACGGCGGGGCCGCGGACCGGCAGGCGGTCCTCGCGCGCGCGGTACTGGAACAGCACGCTCAGCATCTCCATCGGGATGATGGCGCGGCCCCAGGGATTGTGCTCCAGCGAATAATAATCCGAAGGCTCGGTGATCACCTTGAGCTTTTCGGCCAGCGAAAATGGATAGAGATCGCCCATGTTCTGGTCGAAATCCATCTTGATCGCCTGCCGCGGCGTCTTCATGCCGACCTTGATGTCGGCGAGGATCACGGGATCGGTCAGCGGCTTCAATTCGCCGAGCCGGTGGCTGAGCGCCGTCTCGCTGCCGTTGCCATCGATCGAGGCGGTGCCGCGCAGGATCTCGGTGCCGTCGCGCTTGACCATCCCGATCGTGCAAACGGTCTGGCCCGGCTTCGGCTTCTCGATCTGGGCCTGCACCTCTTCGCCTTCGAACACCGGGTTGCGGTAATGCGCGGATAGGCAGCCAGTGATGAACCAGGCGCGGCCCCAGATCCGCTCGCACAGCGGCGCGAACTGGCTGAAATGGGTCGGTCCCTCGATCGTGCCGCCGCGAAAGCCGAGCTTCTGCGCCGTTGCATCGTCGTGAATCGAGGCGTGGGAGTCGTAGGTCTGGGCCTGCAGCATCTGCTTCGGGCTGCGCCAGGGACCCACCAGCAGATTGCCGTTCTCCACGATTTCCGTCGTGAATGCGGATTCGACTGTAATCATCCTTGGTCTCCCTTTGCGCGCCACCGTTTCAAAGATGCCGGGGTTCGGCAAGGCCTTGCAGAACGACAAGGCCTCGCAGCGCAACAAGGCCTCGCATGCGCAACATGAGATATGTGCTGCGGCCATGGAACGGGGCTGTTCATGCATAACAAAATCAGTGCATGCTGATGCATGATCATTTCGGAAGATAATCAGACCGGTCCGGACCGGCGTGGCTGACTGACGGTGAAACTGATGGCGTTGATGGAAGTTGGACTGGACGACAAGTACCGGTTGGACACGAAACGAATCTTCCTCTCCGGTACCCAGGCGCTGGTCCGATTGCCCATGTTGCAGCGCGAACGCGACCGCGCGCACGGGCTGAACACCGCCGGTTTCATCTCCGGTTACCGCGGCTCGCCGCTCGGCATGTACGACCACGCGCTGTGGCGGGCGAAGTCCTTCCTCAGGGAACATGACATCGCCTTCGTCCCCGGCCTCAACGAGGATCTGGCGGCGACCGCGGTGTGGGGCAGCCAGCAGGTCGGCATGTTCCCCGGCGCCAAGGTCGATGGCGTGTTCGGCATCTGGTACGGCAAGGGCCCAGGCGTCGACCGCTCGCTCGATGCGCTCAAGCACGCCAATTCCGCCGGCACCTCGCCGAACGGCGGCGTGATCGCGCTGGCCGGCGACGACCATGGCTGCCAATCCTCCACCCTGGCGCATCAGAGCGAGCAGGTGTTCGCCTCGGCGCTGATGCCGGTGGTCAATCCGGCGACGCTGCAGGATTATCTCGACCTCGGCATCCTCGGCTTCGCGCTGTCGCGCTATTCCGGCTGCTGGGTCGGCTTCAAGGCGATCTCCGAGACGGTGGAAAGCTCGGCCTCGATCGTCAGCGATCCCGATCGCATCAAGATCATCATGCCCGACGATTTCGAGATGCCGCCGGACGGGCTCTCGATCCGCTGGCCGGATCCGCCGCTCGAAGCCGAGCGCAGGTTGCACGGGCCCAAGATGGAGGCGGTCGCGGCCTTCGCCCGCGTCAACCGCTTCGATCGCATCGTGCTGGATTCGAAGCCGGCGCGGCTCGGCATCATGGCGACCGGCAAGGCCTATCTCGATCTGCGCCAGGCGCTCGCCGATCTCGGCATCACCGATGCCGATGCGCAGGCGCTCGGGCTGCGCATCTACAAGGTGGCGCTGACCTGGCCGCTCGAAGCGCGCGGCGCGCGCGCCTTCGCCGAGGGCCTGCAGGATGTGCTGGTCGTCGAGGAGAAGCGCGGCTTCATCGAGGACCAGCTGGTCCGCATCCTCTACAACATGGACGCCTCCAAGCGTCCCTCGGTGGTCGGCAAGCGCGACGAGAGCGGCGCTCCCTTGCTGCCGAGCGAGGGCGAGCTGACGCCGACCATGGTCGCCGCCGCCGTGGTGGCGCGGCTGCGCCGGCTCGGTCACCGCAGCCCGCTGCTGGAGCAGCGTTTGGCAAAACTCGAGGCGTTCGATCGCCCCGCCGAGGGCACGGGCACCGCGAAGCTGCAGCGCACGCCGTATTTCTGCTCGGGCTGCCCACACAACTCGTCGACCAAGATCCCCGAGGGCAGCCGCGCCATGGCTGGCATCGGCTGCCACGGCATGGCGCTGTCGGTGCCGAACCGCAACACCCAGACCATCTCGCATATGGGCGCGGAGGGCGTGAGCTGGATCGGGCAGGCGCCGTTCACCAGCGAACAGCATGTGTTCCAGAACCTCGGCGACGGCACCTACACCCATTCCGGCTTGCTGGCGCTGCGCGCAGCGGCCGCGGCCGGCGTCAACATCACCTACAAGATCCTCTACAACGATGCGGTTGCGATGACCGGCGGCCAGCCGGCCGAGGGCGGCTTTACGGTGTCGCAGATCGCACACCAGGTCTGGGCGGAGGGCACCAAGCGGCTCGCGATCGTCTCCGACGATCCAGACAAATATCCCGCCAATTATTTCCCGGCCGGCGCTACCATTCATCATCGGCGCGAGCTCGATGCCGTGCAGCGCATCCTGCGCGAGATCGAGGGCCTCACCGTCCTGATCTACGACCAGACCTGCGCCGCCGAGAAGCGCCGTCGCCGCAAGCGCGGGCTGTTCCCCGATCCGGCCAAGCGCGTCTTCATCAATGAGCGCGTCTGCGAGGGTTGCGGCGACTGCTCGGTGGCGTCGAACTGCGTCTCGGTGCAGCCGCTGGAGACCGAACTCGGCCGCAAGCGCCGCATCGACCAGTCGAACTGCAACAAGGATTTCTCCTGCATCGAGGGCTTTTGCCCGAGCTTTGTGATGGTGCAGGACCCCAAGCTGCGCAAGGCGGACCGCGCTGCCGCCGATCCCAAGGCGTTGTTCGCCGACTTGCCGACGCCGCCTGTGGCCGCGTTGAGCAATCCCTACAACATCCTGATCACCGGCATCGGCGGCACCGGTGTGATCACCATCGGCGCGCTGCTCGGCATGGCCGCGCATGTCGAGGGGCTCGCCTGTTCGACGCTCGACTTCACCGGCCTGTCGCAGAAGAACGGCGCCGTGATGAGCCATGTCCGGCTCGCGCCCGCCTCCGACATGCTGACCACGGTGCGCATCGCACCGGGCAATGCCAACCTGATCCTCGGCTGCGACCTCGTCGTCGCCACCAGCGTGCCGGCGCTGAGCCGCGCCGAGCGCGGCGTCACCCGCGCCGTGGTCAACGCCGATCTCTTGCCGACCGCGAGCTTCGTGATCGATCCCGATATCGACTTCGAAGCCAGCTCGATGCGCGATGCGCTAAACGGCGCGGTGACGCCTGGCGACCTCGATATCCTCGATGCCACCGGGCTTGCCACCGCGCTGATGGGCGACAGCATCGCCACCAACGCCTTCATGCTCGGCTTTGCCTTTCAGCGCGGCGCGATCCCGCTGTCGCTGGAAGCGATCCTGAAGGCGATCGAGCTCAACGGCGCCGCCATCGAGATGAACAAGACCGCGTTCTCGTGGGGCCGGCTCGCCGCGTATGATCTGCAACGCGTGGTCAGCGCCGCACGCTTCAAGAGCGCCGGCGCCGCGCCGGCCAAGAAGACGCTTGATGAGGCGATCGCGTTCCGCGCCAAATTCCTCACCGACTATCAGGACGCGGCCTACGCCAGGCGCTATCTCGACGATGTAGCGCGCGTCCGCACCGCCGAGGCGGCGGCCGCGCCGGGCTCGCAGGACCTGACGGAGGCCTTCGCAAAGGGCCTGTTCAAGCTGATGGCCTACAAGGATGAATACGAAGTCGCGCGGCTCTATTCCGACGGCGAGTTCAGCAAGGCCTTGAGGGAACAATTCCAAGGCAATTCCGGCTTGAAGGTCTTGCTGGCGCCGCCGCTGCTGGCCCAGCGCGATCCCGTCACCGGGCGGCTGCAGAAGCGTGAATTCGGTCCGTGGATCTTCACGGCGTTCGGCATGCTCGCAAGGCTGAAGGGCCTGCGCGGCACCGCCTTCGACATCTTCGGCTATACCGCCGAGCGCAAGATGGAGCGCGCATTGCCGGTCGAGTATTCGGCGATGATCCTGCGTCACCTCGACGGCAAGAAGCCGCTCGACTTGCCGCGCCTCGTGGCGCTGGCGAAGGCTGCGGAGCTCGTGCGTGGTTATGGCCACATCAAGGAGGGCAACGTCGCCCGCTACCGCACCGAATGCGCTCGGCTGGAGCGCGCGATCAGCCAGCCGCTGGCGCAGGCGGCGGAGTAAGGCCGGGGAACTTTCCACAGCCGCCCTGGTTGACCGGCAACCCTGCCTGCAAGCGGTGGCTGGATTCGTACGCCCGAGCCCCTACATGATGGCTGTCTGTTCGAGTGATTTCAGGAGGCCGTTTGATGGTCCTGAAAAACGCTTTTGTTGCAACCGTTTGTACCGCGTGCCTGGCTTTGGGCGGCGTGGCGTTGGCTGACGAGTATCGCCCCAGCGAGTTCTTCAGCCTCGATCTTTCACGCGCAGTGTTGTCGCCGAAGCCGCTTGGCCCGCCGGCGCAGTTCGAGCCCGTTCCGGTCGAGGCGAAGACCGACCATGGCCCCGATCAGCATGCGAATGTCGAGCCGCAGGTCGAGGAGCCGAAAGTCGCGCCGAAGAAAGCCGTGCGGACCACCAGGGTGACCGCGCCGCACGAGAAGAAGCGCGCGGAAGCGCGCGTGCCCGCCCGTGCCAAGCTCGCGCGCCGCCACTCGAACCCGCTTGATGCGGAGGCCCGTGACACACGGATCCAGACCTGGCCGTGCCGCACCGGCGGCATCTGCAACTGGCATCGGTGAGGCGGCGCTCTCGCGCCTCTGCTTTCTCGAAGTGCGTCAATCCTTGACCCGTCATCCTGAGGTGCGAGCGAAGCGAGCCTCGAAGGATGGATCGGCCACGGACGGGCCGTTCATCCTTCGAGACGGCCGCTTCGCGACCTCCTCAGGATGACGGGTTTGGTGCTTGAGCGCTCGATATCCGGGGCCGCCGTCCCAGCAGCCGCCCCCGAGTCATCCCGCCGTCGCAAAACCGTCGGCGGAGAGTCAAGAAACCGTAAGGCCGGAGTCAAGGAGCGCAGGCAAAACCTTCGTTGCGATTCGACGAAGGTTATTCGATGCCGACAGCGAACTCCGCGAGGCGGCGAGGCCTCACCCGGCGCCAGCTTCTGGTGCGCTCGGCGTCGACCGCGGCGCTGGCGGGATTCGGCGCGCTGGCAAGACCGTATCTGAGCCGCGCCGCGGATCGGCCCGCGATTGCGGGCATCCAGTCCGGCGACGTGGCAAGCGATTCCGCTGTCATCTGGGCGCGCGCCGATCGCGCCGCGCGGATGCACATCGAATGCGCCGCGGTCGAAAGCTTCGCCAGCATCCTGCGCACCGTGTCCGCCGATGCGCTGCCCGAGCGCGACTTCACCGCCAAGCTGCTGCTCGACGGCCTGCCGCCGGGCCAGGACCTGTTCTATCGCGTGCGCTTCGAGGACCGCGAGGGCACATCAGGCGAAAGCCGGGTCGGCCATTTCCGAACCGCGCCGGCCGACCGGCGTCCCGTCTCGTTCGTCTGGTCCGGCGACGTCGTCGGGCAGGGCTGGGGCATCGACCCCGCGCGCGGCGGCTTGCGCAGCTACCGCACCATGCTGGACGAGCGTCCGGACTTCTTCATCCATTCCGGCGATCACATCTACGCCGATTGCACGGTGCCGTCGGAGCAGAAACTCCCAAACGGTGAGATCTGGCGCAACATCGTCACCGAGGAGAAATCCGTCGTCGCGCAGAGCCTCGATCAGTTTCGCGGCAACTACAAATACAACTGGCTCGACGAGAGTTTCCGCGCCTTCCACGCCGAGGTGCCGATGTTCGCGCAGTGGGACGACCACGAGGTGGCCGACGACTGGTCGCCACTCGGCACCACCGATGCGACCGGCTATGAGGCGGACGGCAGCTCGCGCCTGGTGGCACGGGCACGCCGCGCCTTCCACGAATTCATGCCCATGCGGCTGATGCCGGAGCGCGATGGCCGCGTCTACCGCAAGATTCCCTACGGGCCGCTGCTCGACGTCTTCATCATCGACATGCGCTCCTATCGCGATTCCAGCTGGAACAAGCAGGGCGATCCGGACCACGCCTGCATCCTCGGCCAGAGCCAGCTCGCCTGGCTGAAGCGGGAGCTGGTGGCGTCGGATGCTGTCTGGAAGGTGATCGCGGCGGATCTGCCGATCGGCCTCGTCAGCCTCGATGCGGTCGCGCTCGGCGACGGGCCGCCCGCGCGGCGCTAGCACGAGATCGCCGATCTGTTGTCCTTCATGAAGCGCGCCGGGGTCCGCAACACGGTGTGGCTCACCGCCGACATGCACTACACCGCCGCGCATCACTATGATCCGAACCGCGCGGTGTTCCAGGAGTTCGAGCCGTTCTGGGAGTTCGTCTCCGGTCCGCTGCATGCCGGCACCTGGTCGCCGGGCGAGCTCGACAACACCTTTGGCCCGAAGGCGATGTACCAGAAGGGCTGCTCGGCCGAGCAGGGCGACAATCTCGCGCCGTGCTTCGGGCTGCAATTCTTCGGCCGCGTCGACATCGACGGCAAGACCGGCGTGATGACGGTGACGCTGAAGGACGTCGACAACCACGACCTCTGGTCGGTCGATATCGAGCCGCGGCCGGACGCGCGGCCCGGCCAGATCATGGCGCAGCACATCTAGCGCCGTCTCTGATCCGTCGCGACATCTTGATTGCCGGCGTCTTGCCCGAGGGCCCGGTTTGCGGGCAGACTGCGTGTCGGCATTCCTGCCAATTTCATTCCCACGAAACGATTTGCTGGCGTGACGTCGTCGATGGCATCGGCGTCCCACGCGTCAGGAGCTATCCATGGAAAATCTGCAGACACAGGGTATCAGCCTGCCGCAGCTCGGGCTCGGCACCTTCCGCATGCAGGGCGATACCTGCCGCGCGGCGGTCGAGAGCGCGCTTGGGCTCGGCTATCGGCATATCGACACCGCCGAGATGTACGGCAATGAAGAGGCGATCGGGGCGGCGATCGCTGCCTCGAATGTCGCGCGCAGGGACCTGCACGTGACCACCAAGGTCTGGCACGAGAACCTGGCGCCGGATGCGATCCGGACAGCGTTCGACGCCAGCCTGAAGAAGCTGCGGCTCGATCACGTCGATCTCTATCTGGTGCACTGGCCGTCGCGGAGTATGAAGCTGCCTGCCGTCTTCGAGACGCTGATGAAGCTGAGGGAGGAAGGCCGCACCCGCGCGATCGGCGTCGCCAATTTCACCACCGCGCTGCTCAAGACCGTGGTCGAGGACATCAAGGCGCCGATCGCCTGCAACCAGATCGAATATCACGCGATGCTGGACCAGACGCCGGTGCGCAAATATCTCGCCGCGAAATCGATCCCGCTGGTGGCCTATTGTCCGCTCGCCCAGGGCCGCTTCGCCACCGACGAGACGCTGGCGAAAATCGGCAGCAAGCATGATGCGACCGCGGCGCAGGTGGCGCTGAAATGGCTGCTCGATCAGGATGGAGTGGCGGCTATTCCGAAAGCCTCGCGCGCCGAAAGCCAAAAGGCCAATCTCGACGCACTGAAGGTCAAGCTCGACGACGCGGACCGCAAGGCGATTGCGGCGCTGCCCAAGGACATGCGCTGCGTCAATCCGGGGTTTGCGCCGGCGTGGGATTGAGGCCGCTGGCCCTGAGGAAGCAGAAAAGAAAATGGCTCCGTGAGGAGCCATTTTCCGTTGTGTCGGTCCTTAGTAGTGATGACGTTTGATGATCACCGTCCGGTCATGGCCGTGATGCCAGCCATGATGCCAACCGCGATGCCAGCCACGGTCATGGCGCATTTCGGCGCGTGCGCCCCAGCCGCGGTCCCAGTGATGATGACCGCCATGTCTGATCACGACCGTCTCGGCGCTCGCGATCGACGGAACGGCCACCGCAAGCGCACCAACCGCCGCGAGAACAAAGCCAATCTTTTTCATCTCATCCTCCTCAAATAAGCGAAGAGAAAACCGTACGGAGATTGAAACGTTCCTCAGGAACCAGAGGAGTTTTCTGAACACTTGTTCAGCAACTGCCTCGAACGCTGCTGCCGTCGCGTGTTGGTGCGCACAACCGATGAGCGAGCGCACGGGCGGCTTTCCCGGCCTTGCCTAACCGCTGCGTCCGACGCATCATCGCGCCATAAAAATCAATGTTCGGGGGGACGTTGCCATGAGCGAATTTTCACGCCGGGATTTTTTGAAAGTGACGGGATCGGCCGCTGCCGCAGCCATCGCGAGGCCGGCCGCTGCGGCGATGGGGCCGGACGACAAGTTCGACCTCGTGATCAAGAACGGCGATGTCATCGATCCCAGCCAGTCGCTGCGCGGCAAGCGCGACATCGGCATCCGCTGGGGCATCATCGAGGCGATCGAAGACGATATCCCGGCTGCTCGCGCCGCCAGGACCATCGACGCGTCGGGCAAGCTCGTGATGCCGGGTCTGGTCGATCTGCACTGCCACGTCTACCCGTACGGATCGGCGATCGGCATTCCCGCCGACGAGCTGGTGCAATTCCAGGGCACCACGACGGTCGTCTCGGCGGGCGACGCCGGCGTCAACAACCTCGCGGCGCTGCGGCGCTTCATCGTGGCGCAATCGCGGGCGCGGATCTACGCCTTCGTCCACATCGCCAATAATGGCCTGTCGGCATTCCCGGTGGCCGAGCTCTACAACATCGACAACGCCCAGGTCGAAGCCTGCGCGATGGCGCTGGCCGAGAACCCCGACTTCCTGATCGGGGTCAAGGTGCGGATGTCGGAAAACGTCATCTTCAAGCATGGCCTCGAGCCGCTGAAGCGCGGCATTCAGGCCTGCGAGATGTGCGGCTGGCCGGCGCGGATGATGGTGCATATCGGCGGCGTCGAGACCAGGGAGCTGATGTCCGACATCCTCGATCTGCTTCGGCCGGGCGATATCCTGACCCATGCATATTCCGGCGCGCCGAACATGTCCGGCGCTTTCACCAATATCGTGCAGGAGGGCAAGCTGTTGCCGGCGGCGCTCGCGGCCAAGCAGCGCGGGGTGCTGTTCGACGTCGGCCATGGCGGCGGCAGCTTCGATTTCACGGTGGCCGAAGTCGCGATCCCCGCCGGCTGCGCGCCCGATACGATCTCCTCCGACATCCACGTCTTCTCGGGCAACTCGCCCGGCATTCCGTTCCTGCCGAACGTGATGAGCAAGTTCCTGGCGATGGGCTCGTCGCTGGATCAGGTGGTGGCGATGGCGACCTCGGCGCCGGCGCGGATCATCAACCGGACCCCGAAGGTCGGCACACTGCAGCGTGGCGCGCCCGGCGACGTCGCGATCATGGATCTCGTCGAAGGCCCGGTCTCCTTCGTCGATACCCGCAACAACAAGCGCGACGGCAATCTGCTGCTGAAGCCGGTGCAGACCGTGGTCAACGGCGTGCCGTTCGGCCGGCCCTATCAGGCGCCGTTCTCGGTGAGGTAGGCGCGCAGATCGGTAGAGCATGATGAGATCAGATCGAATGGCGACCGCAAGCGCGCTGCGCTCCCTCGCCCCGTTCTTACGGGGAGAGGGTTGGGGTGAGGGGCTGCCTCCGCGTATCCGGTGATAGCTGAGGTTGCGGAGGCTCCCCCCACCCGGAACGCATCTGACGATGCGTTCCCACCTCTCCCCGCACGCGGGGCGAGGTGAAGCGGAGTCCGCAACTCGCTTCGGCGCAAAGTCATCATGATCTAGCCGCGCTTCTCCACATTGCTGCTGCGCGCCGGCACGCCGAACTCCTTGCGGCACACCTCGGCCAGCGCGGCAACGCCCTCGCGGATCTGCTCGTGCGAGGGGCTGGCGAAGCAGAGGCGGAGCCGGCTGCCGGAATGGGCCTTGCTGGTCGACCATTCCGGTCCCGGATTGATCGAGACGCCGGCGGCAAGCGCCGCCTGATAGAGCTTCAGCGTGTCGACATTGTCGGGCAGCTTGACCCAGAGGAAGATGCCGCCCTTGGGCGCCTCGAATTCGGCCGCGGTGCCGAACTGCTCGTTCAACGCCTCCATCAGCGTATCGAGCTTGGCGCGCAGGCCCTTGGTCAGGCGCGGCACATGGGTCGAAAAATGCGGTGCGCAATATTCCGCGAGCACCATCTGCTCCAGTGCGCCGGAGCCGGCGTCGGTCTTCAGCGGCAGCATTCGCGACATGATCCCCCAGGGCGCGACGATGAAGCCGACCCGCAGCGCAGGCGCGATCGATTTGGAGAACGAGCCGATATGGATCACGCCGCCATGCTTGCTCATCGCATAGATCGCGGGCGGCCGTTCGCCGTTCCAGATCAAATCGGCATAGCAATCGTCCTCGAAGATCGGCACGCCGTATTCCCTTGACAGCTTCAGCATCTCGGCGCGGCGGCTCTCGGGAAGGATCGAGCCGGTCGGGTTCTGCACTGTCGGGATGGTGTAGATGTATTTCGGCGTGATGCCGCGCCGCTTGTGATCGGCGAGTGCCGCAGCCAGCGCATCGATCCTGATGCCCTCGCCATCGAGGGGAATGCCGACCGCATTGACGCCGAGCCGTGTCAGCCGGTTCAGTGAGCCCTGATAGGTTTCCTGCTCGATCAGCACGGTATCGCCCTTGGCGAGCAAGGTGTGATTGACAAGATCGAGCGCCTGCAGCGAGCCGGAGACGATCATGATCTCGTCCGGCGTGCAGGCAATCCCGGCGTCGCGCTTCAGCTTCTCGGTCAGGAACTGGCGCAGCGGCAGATAGCCCTGCGGCCCGTGCGCGAGATTGTAGGTCGCCAGATTCCTGCCCTCGCGCTTCAACACGGCGTTGACCGCCTCCAGCAGCCCGTCGACCGGGACCTGGTCGGGATCGTTGTTGCCGCCGACGAAGCTGTATTTGGCGAGCCCGGTCCAGCGTGCGGCCGGGGCAGGCAGGCCGGCCGCGAGTAGCGGTGTAAAGTCGAACTGGGCTGAGGTGGACATGGACGTTTCGCTCCGTGTTGTTATCGTTGAGAAGGCCGCGGCAAGCGGCCTTCCATGCGGTTAGTTCTTGCCGACCGGCCGGATCGGCCGGCCCTGGCTGATGAAGGCGTAGTGCCCTGCGCCGACACTGCCGACCATCAAGGCCTCGACCGCCGGTTCCGCGATCTCGCCGGCGGCCGCCCAATCGACCACGAAATTCGCGCCGGTGCCGCCGCGGGTATCGGTCGTGGCGATCGCGACCTCGACGGTCGCAAACGGTTTTAGCGCGACCGGCGATTTAAGGTAGCTCTCCACCATCTTGCCTGATGTGTCGAAATAGGCGATCCGCTTCAGCACCAGCGGCTTCGTCTCGGAGGCGTTGTGCACGCTGAGCGTCACCGAAAAATCGGCCCTGAGCTTGCCCTGGCTCATCGACACGCTGGAATACACCGGCACGTAGAATGCACCGGAGGCGGTGAGGCCCTCCGATGGCACCGCCATCAACGAGTTCGCGAAATTTTGTTCAATACTTGCCGAGGATTGTGCTAGCGCCTCTGACATGCGCACGGTGAGCAGGCAGAGCAAAACTGCGAGAAAAATGCCGCCTGCGCGGATGTGACACATTGCTCGGTTGATCCTCACGCCCGGCCCTCTAGGTTGCGGCAACAGGAAGTCTTTGAACGCATGCATGAACTGATTCCCGATATCACGCTCTGTATCCTGTTTGCCTGGGGGATTGGGCTGCTGGCCCACTTCTCCCGGCAACCGCTGATACTGGCCTACCTTATCGCCGGCTTTTTCATTGGTCCATTCGGCATGGGCTGGGTCAAGTCCCAGGAATCGATCAGCGTCATCTCCGAGCTCGGCCTGATCTTCATGCTGTTCATGATCGGGCTGGAAATCGACCTCAAGAAGATCATCCGTGCCGGCAAGGTCATCCTGTTCGCGGGAGCCGGCGAGCTGATCGGCGGCTGCCTGATCGGCGTGGCGTTCTTTGCCGCTATCGGGCTTGCGGTCGGCGGCGGCAAGTTCGACGCGATCTATCTCTGCGTCGCCTGCTCGTTGTCGTCGACCGTGATCATCGTCAAGGTGCTCTACGAGAAGCGCGAGCTGGATACGCTGCCGGGCCGCATCACGCTCGGCGTGTTGGTGCTGCAGGACATCTTCGCGATCCTGTTCCTGGCGGTGCAGCCGAGCCTCGACAATCTGCAGATCAGCGTCGTGCTGTTGTCGATTGCCCGCGTCGCGGTGCTGGTCGCGACCGCGCTGGTGCTGAGCCGCTACGTGCTGCCGCGGCTGTTCCACCAGATCGCGCGGCGGCCCGAGCTCGTGCTGCTCGGCGCGCTCGCCTGGTGCTTCCTGATCGGCGAGATCGCCGAGCGGCTGCATCTGTCGCGCGAGATGGGCTCGCTGGTCGCCGGCGTCTCGATCTCGACCTTTCCCTATGCGCTCGACGTCACCGCCAAGGTCACGACGCTGCGGGATTTCTTCATCACGCTGTTCTTTGTCGCGCTCGGCATGACGATCCCGATTCCGGGCCTCTCGGTGATCTGGCTTGCGCTCGTCATCGCGGCCTTCACGGTGGCGAGCCGCCTGATCACGACGTTCACGCCGCTCTATCTGATGAAGCAGGGCCTGCGCGCCAGCCTGCTGCCGGCGATCAACCTGGCGCAGATCTCCGAGTTCTCGCTGGTCGTGATCCAGACCGGCGTCGCCGCCAACCACATCGGAACCGAAACCGCGAGTGCGGCCTCGTTCGCCTTCGTCGTGCTGGCGGTGCTCTCGACCTTCGCGATGGGGCGCAGCGACCAGATCGTGCGCGGCCTGATTGGTCCGTTGAAGCGGATCGGACTGCGCGACCTCGATCAGGAAGGCCAGGGCCGCGAGGCCGGGCACGAGGGCGGACATGGCGAGATCCGGCGCATCGTCATCCTCGGCTTTTTCCGCGCGGCGAGCGCGCTGATCAGCCAGATCGAGCGGCAGAACCAGTCGCTGCTCGAGCAGATCAGCGTGATCGATTTCAACCCGCTGGTGTTCCGCACGCTGTCCGACCGCGGCATGCATGTGATCTATGGCGACATCAGCAATGTCGACACCCTGGTTCATGCCGGCATCGGCAAGGCCGAGATCATCATCCTGAGCGTGCCGGATTTCCTCTTGGTCGGCGCCGACAATGAGAAGCTGGTGCGCCACGTCCGCGCCCTCAATCCGACCGCGCGGATCGTTGCCACCGCGGACCTGTTGACCGGCGTCGACGACCTCTACAGCGCCGGCGCCGACTACGTGACGGTGACCCGGCTCAGCGACGCCGGCGAGCTCTATTCCGTGATCGAGGCGGCCGACGCCGGTCTGCTCGACGACAAGCGCGCCGAACTGGACGCCCAGCTCAGCGACCGGCGCGAGGTGCTGCCGTAACGCCGGTCTCAAGGCTGTCCATCACCTCTCCCCATCGGGGAGAGGTCGATTTGCGCAGCGGGTGAGGGGGCTCGAGTCCCACGAGAGGGCTGAACCCCTCACCCGGATCGCATCGAGCGATGCGATCCGACCTCTCCCTTTGGGAGAGGTGAAATCTCCCCTCCTGGTATCCCTGCCGGATGCATGGCGGGTTGCATAATGATACTGGCGCTGACATCGGAACCCGGCTAATCCACTGCCTGCATATAGCGAGATGTCAGGACAATGGCCGATACGATCCAGGAAGTGCTGCAAGCCTTTGCGAAGGGTGAACTCGTTGTCGTCACCGACGATGACGACCGGGAAGGCGAGGGCGATTTGATCGTCGCGGCGTCGTTCTGTACGGCGGAGAAGATGGCTTTCATCATCCGCCACACCTCCGGCATCGTCTGCGCGCCGATCACCACCGAGGATGCCCGCCGGCTGCGGCTCGACCCGATGGTGGCGCACAACGAGTCCAACCACACCACTGCCTTCACGGTCTCGATCGACTACAAGCCCGATGGTGGCACCGGCATCTCGGCCGAGGAACGCGCCTCCTGCTGCCGCGCGCTCGCCAATCCCAATGCCGGCGCCAATGATTTCGCGCGTCCCGGCCACATCTTCCCGCTGATCGCGCGCGACGGCGGCGTGCTGCTGCGCTCCGGCCACACCGAGGCGGCGGTCGATCTGTGCCGGCTCTCCGGCCTGCCGCCGGTAGGCGTCATCAGCGAGCTGATGAACGACGATGGAACCGTGATGAAGGGCGAGCAGGTCGCCAAATTCGCCGCCGCCCACAAGCTCAAGCATGTCACGATCGCGGACATGATCGCCTATCGCCAGGCGCGCGAGAAGCTGATCGAACGGGTCGCGACCTTCACCACCGAAAGCCCGATCGGCCCGCTGCAGGGCTACGCCTATCGCTCGCCGTTCGACGAGATCATGCATGCCGCCTTCGTCTATAACGGCATCGGCGACGGCCGAGACGTGCTGACGCGGCTGCACAAGCCGAACATCGTGAAAGACCTGTTCACCGGGCCGGCGCGAATGGAAGCCGTGCTGCGGCATTTCAAGGATGCCGGCCGCGGCGTGCTGGTATATCTGCGCGATGGTGCCGCCGGTGTTCCGGTCGAGCCGGTTGGCGAGCAGAAGACGGCGGAGGCCGATCGCCACAGGCAGTGGCGCGAGGTCGGCGTCGGCGCACAGATCCTGCGTGATCTCGGCGTCACCTCGATCCGGCACCTGACTTCGTCGGTGCATGACTACAAGGGATTGTCAGGTTTCGGCATCGAGATCGTGTCGAACGAGAAGCTGGAGACCTAGCACTGTCATTCCGGGACGCGCGATAGCGCGAACCCGGAAGCTCGAGATTCCGGGTTCGATGCTGACGCATCGCCCCGGAATGACGAAGGTCCCAATTCAATTGCGCTTCGCAGCATAGCGCTTTAATTTATCCGCCAATTTCCGATAGACGATGCGAAAGGATGTTTCATGAGCGTGCGCCCCCAGGCCAAGGACAAGCCGGCTGCCGCCAGCTTCCAGTGGGATGATCCGTTCCTGCTCGACGACCAGCTTACCGAAGACGAGCGCCTGATCCGCGACACTGCGCGGGCCTATGCGCAGGACAAGCTGCTGCCGCGGGTCACCAAGGCCTATCTGGAAGAGAAAACCGACCGCGAGATCTTCAACGAAATGGGCGAGCTCGGCCTGATCGGCGTGACGCTGCCCGAGGAATATGGCTGCGCCAATGCGAGCTACGTGGCCTATGGCCTCGTGGCGCGCGAGATCGAGCGCGTCGATAGCGGCTATCGCTCGATGAACTCGGTGCAGTCGTCGCTGGTGATGTATCCGATCTACGCCTATGGCGACGAAAACCAGCGCAAGAAATATCTACCCAAGCTCGCGACCGGCGAATGGGTCGGCTGCTTCGGCCTGACCGAGCCGGATGCCGGTTCCGATCCCGGCGGCATGAAGACCCGCGCCGAGAAGGTCGCCGACGGCTACAAGCTCAACGGCGCCAAGATGTGGATCTCGAACGCGCCGATCGCCGACGTGTTCGTGGTGTGGGCCAAGTCGGCTGCGCACGACAACCAGATCCGCGGCTTCATTCTCGAGCAGGGCATGAAGGGCCTGTCGGCGCCGAAGGTCGGCGGCAAGCTGTCGCTGCGCGCCTCGATCACCGGCGAGATCGTGCTCGACAATGTGGTGGTGCCGGAAAGCGCGCTGCTGCCCAACGTCTCCGGCCTCAAGGGCCCGTTCGGCTGCCTCAACCGCGCCCGCTACGGCATCTCCTGGGGCGCATTGGGCGCTGCCGAGGACTGCATGCACCGCGCGCGGCAATACACGCTCGACCGCAAGCAGTTTGGCCGGCCGCTCGCCGCCACCCAGCTGGTGCAGAAGAAGCTCGCCGACATGGAGACCGAGATCGCGCTCGGCCTGCAGGCCTCGTTGCGCGTCGGCCGCCTGATGGACGAGGGCAAGATGGCCCCTGAGATGATCTCGATCGTCAAGCGCAACAATTGCGGCAAGTCGCTCGACATCGCCCGCATGGCGCGCGACATGCATGGCGGCAACGGCATCCAGATCGAGTATCACGTGATGCGTCACGCCGCGAACCTCGAGACGGTCAACACCTATGAGGGCACGCACGACGTCCATGCGCTGATCCTCGGCCGCGCAATCACCGGCATCCAGGCGTTCTCGTAAGGGCGCTTGCTCGTCATTCCGGGGCGCGCCAACCGAACTCAGGTTTACCCGAGTTCGGCAGATCTTAAATGTCTAAGTCGGCAACAGCCGATTTGGACGGCGCGAACCCGGAATCTCGCGCCGCGTTCCTTTCCCTTCTTTCGAGATTCCGGGTCTGGCCCTGCGGGCCATCCCGGAATGACGATGCAGAGAAAATCCCCATGGCCGACAACGACGACATCCCGTTCAACCGCGACTTTCCGCTGAAGCCCGGCGTGGTCGAACAGGTCCGCCCCGGCGTTCGCCGTGTCCTCTGCAACAATCCGAGCCCGTTCACCTTCACGGGCACGGTCAGCTATATCGTCGGCGAGGGGAAGGTCGCGATCATCGATCCCGGTCCCGACGACGAGGCGCATGCCAAGGCGCTGCTCGATGCGGTCAAGGGCGAGACCGTGACGCATATCCTGGTCACCCATACCCATCGCGACCATTCGCCGAACACGCCACGGATCAAGGCCGCGACCGGCGCGCCGGTCTATGCCGAGGGACCGCACCGCGCCTCGCGCCCGCGCTTCGAGAGCGAAAAGCACAATCCGGAATCCGGCGCCGACCGCGATTTCCGGCCCGATGTGCAGGTCAAGCACGGCGACGTCATCGAGGGCGCGGGCTTTGCGCTGGAGGCGGTCGCGACCCCCGGCCACACCGCCAACCATCTGGCGTTCGCCTGGGCCGAGCGCAGCATCAATTTCGTCGGCGACCATGTGATGGGCTGGTCGACCTCGATCGTGGCGCCGCCGGACGGCTCGATGATCGATTACATGGCCTCGCTGGAGCGGCTGGAACAGCGGCCCGAGCAGCTGTATTTCTCCGGCCATGGCCCGGAGATTCCGGAAGGCCCGCGTTACGTCCGTTTCCTGGCGCGGCATCGCCGGGCGCGCGAGGCATCGATCCTGCATCGTCTCGGCAAGGGCGAGGCCGACATCCCGACCATGGTGCGGGCGATCTATATCGGGCTCGATCCGCGGCTCGCCAATGCCGCCGGCTATTCGGTGCTGGCGCATCTGGAGGACCTGGTCGCACGCGGCGTCGTGGTGACGGACGGCGATCCCGTGATCGGCGGGACGTACCGATTGGCCTAGGACCGATCGACATTCATTGCATCCAGATCATTGCGGCAGCGAGATGGATGAAGCCGGTAAAGTTGTCAGATCGCCTGTCATAACGGGTTGCCAAGCGTCGGAAGT